>JABJJH010000552.1 GCA_018660965.1 Rhodospirillaceae bacterium
CCGCCAAATACGCCTCCGTCTTCTTCAACCCGTTCCGCGACGCGGTCGGGTCGGTCAAGGCGTTGCAGGGCGACAAGCGCACCTATCAGATGGACCCGGCGAACACCGACGAAGCCTTGCGCGAAGTCGCCAAGGACATCAATGAGGGCGCCGACATGGTGATGGTCAAACCGGGGATGCCCTATCTCGACATCATTCGATTGGTGAAGGACAATTTTGGCCTGCCAACCTTTGCCTATCATGTCAGCGGCGAATATTCGATGATCAAATCCGCCGGCCTGCATGGCTGGCTGGACGCCGAAGCGGCGATGATGGAGGCGATGGTGTGTTTCAAGCGCGCGGGCGCGGACGGCATTCTCACCTACGCTGCGAAGGAAATCGCCCTCAAGCTCAATCAAACCACTAGCGGCTAGTCCGGGGCGAGCCAATCGCGGATCACGTTGATCTGCTCGTCGGCCATCAGGGCGGGCGCGTGGCCGCATCCGGGAATCGTCACAAGATCGGCCTTTGGTCCGCGCGTCGCCATTTCCGCCGCCGTGTCCGCCAACAGCAAATCCGACGCTTCGCCGCGCAGCGCCAGGGTCGGGCATTCAATGGCGTCCCACAACGCCCACATTTCAACGTCCTGAAGGGCCCCGTCCCCCATGAAGGGCAGCGCAATGTCGGGATCGTAGCCGAGCGTCCATCCGCCTTCCACCGGGCGGCCGCCATGCGCGGCCATGTGCGCCCATTGCGCATCGGTCAAATCGCCAAACGGCGCATGAACCTGCCGCAGATAAGCTTCCAGCTCCGCCACATCGTCGAAAACCGGCGGATGGCCCACATAGGTTCCGATACGCTCCAGCGCGGCCTTGGGAATACACGGCCCGACATCGTTCAACACCATGCGGCGGATCACATTTTCCGGCGTGGCCGCCATCACCATGCCGATAATGCCGCCCATGGACGTGCCGATCCAATCCACACTCACCGCGTCCAGTTGGGCGATCAGCGCATTCATATCGGCGTCGTATTGCACCGGCCCGTAGTGCGCGGGGTCCGTCAGCCAGTCGCTTCGCCCGCGCCCCGCGACGTCGGGACAAATCACCCGGTAGTCATCCTGAAGCGCCGCCGCCAACACATCGAAGTCGCGACCGTTGCGGGTCAGTCCATGGACGCAAATCAGAACCCGCGCGTTCGACGGGTCGCCCCATTCCACATACGCCATGTCGTGAAAGCCGGACGCTCCCTCGCCCACATCGGGGCATTTTACCCTGTGTTTTGTCATTGGCATGGCGAACGACCGCGACGGCTAAGCCGCGCGCACCAGCGCCGTCAAATTCGCCAACGAGCCCGGCGCTTCGAACCGGCGCACGGTTTCGTAAAGCTCCTGGGTTTCCCCTACGCCCAGGACAGGCTCCACCAATCCCTGGAACTTCGTGAGCAGATCGTCCCAGCCCATTGGATTATCGGGATGCCCCATCATGACATCGGTCTGTTCGTGCAGCACCTCGCCATCCTCCAGATGAACGTCCAAATAAGCCGCATACGAAGGTTGTCCATCCACGACCTCCAGTTCGACCAGCGGCACAATGTCCATGACGGCGCGATCGCCCATCATCGCCTCGCTAAAATCCGTATAAACGGCGCGATGTCCGCGCAATCCCAGCGCGATGCAAAACGGCACGCTGAATTTGCACTCCAACGGCGTTTGCGGATTTAGCTTGCCCGCCGCGATCAACGCGTTGGGATGGACTTTCGCCTTTACCATGGCGACATTCCGGCCCCCGACCCGCTCCGAGAGCTTGCGCGCGGCTTGTATCGAGGGCTGCGTGGCGCGGCAGCACGCGTACGGCTTGAAGCCATTGTTGAGGATATGCCACTCGCCATCGAAATCGAGCGGCGGCACCTCGACCTCCCCGTCCTGAATGAACGCGTCGAGGAGGCCGTCCTCCATCTCGAATAACTGCGTCGCCGCGACGAACCCATTCTCGGCGAGTTGCGCGGAAAGAATTCCGTCCATCGCCGCCTTACCGGCGTGAAACGGTTTGGAATCGGTGCC
>JABJJH010000612.1 GCA_018660965.1 Rhodospirillaceae bacterium
ACGCGGCTGTAGACCCGCCCTGGATGATTGGCCAGATGAAGCAGCAGGTCGAATTCCCGGGCGGTCAGGTTGATCTCCCGTCCCTCTATTGAAGCCAGGCGTTTTTCGGCGTTAATCGTCAGGCCGTCCTTTTCGATAATCGGCGCCGTATCAGGTTGCGACTGTTTCGCCAGAAGCGCGTCCACCCGCCGTAACAGCGCTTTCACGCGGGCGATAAGTTCGGGCACGCTGAAGGGCTTCGTCAGATAGTCGTCCGCGCCCATTTCCAGGCCCAGAACCCGGTCCAGCTCCGTCGATTTGGCCGTGAGCATCAGGATCGGAATATAGTTGTCACCGACACGCATTTCGCGACAGAGCGTCAGTCCATCCACGCCCGGCAACATGAGATCCAGCACGACGAGGTCAAAGGCGCCGTCTTTAAACGCCGCCAACCCCGAATCGCCTCGATTTTCCACCTGCACCTGGAATCCGTTGTCTCCAAGATGCATGGCGATAAGCGAGGCGATGTCGGCGTCGTCTTCAATGACCAGAACATTGCGTAGAGAACCTGGAGTCGGCGCCGTCTGGGGCGTCGTGACCATGAGTGCTTCCTTTCCGACGACGCTGGCAATCAAGATGTTATTTTTTGTCTCCCATCATTTTGTCTTTTTTCATCATCATGTCGTCCTTTTTTTCCATCATGGAGTCCTTTTTCTCCATCATGTCGTCTTTCTTCATCTTATCGTCCATGGCGTGTTCTTTTTTCATATCACTTCCCATGGAATCCTTCTTCATCATGGCGTCTTTTTTCATTTCGCCGGCCATGGAGTCCTTTTTCATCATGGCGTCTTTTTTCATGCCGTCGGCCTGGACGGTGGAAAAGCTCATCATTATGGCGACGGCGCTCGCGATGGTCAGCGTGGAAGCGGCTTTTAACATGGGAAATCTCCTGAAGAATATCGTTGGGTCGCCAGACGCCTCCACATGGAGAACGACTGTAACGGCGCCCACTAAACAGGACCGAAATCACGCGCCCATAACGCAAATATAACGATTTGATAACGGGGGTGCTGAGGTGGTTCCGTTTTGTTGGACAGCTTGGCGGCGTAATGGCGCCGAATGTCCGCCGAAGTCATGATTGTCACGGGCGAACGCACGGCGCTGGATTATTTCTTAAAGCCCATTGGCCGAATCTTTAACCGCACGTTCCAAAAACAATAGATGTGATGTCACGCATTATTCGATAGGCGAGAACCCGAATCTACCAACTCACAGCATCAAGTCACCCGTCTTGGATGTGTACATAAATCCGGATGGAAACGCCACCATGGCTGCCCCCGCGCTGCGGTGGGGAAAACGGAAAGTGTAAAAAATGTAAAAGGTGGCGTCCCCAAGGGGAGAAGGTTCGAACCGCTTGTTCGAAACGTTCGTTCAGTGGAGCGTAATTCTGGATACGCCTTCCGGTGAAGATAGTCCGTCACCATAATATTTACACGGGGTCGTTTTCACAATTCTCACGTCCATGCCGATCCCAGGGATTCACACTTCGCTCTCGTTATCAATCAGGTATACGATGATGTGTGACCGGTTAAAGATGGACCCTGACAGGCGGTGTAATATCCCCCTCGGCTTTTACGCTGAGCTTGTAAGCCATGGTCGCCTTATCAATCCTGCGTCGCCGCACGCGCCTGTACCAAACGAAATCAGGCGTTGTAAATAAATTGTTTACGCATTTGATACATATTAGATATTTACTTGGGAATTTACGGATGGCTATGGCGTTTACGTTGCGCTCCACGAACACCCGTTTGCTCCCTCTGTCGTCGGTATGAGGTTTCCGGATATGTATTTGATTTTTGCCTTGTCCGGTATCGTTCTCGCATGGTGGACAGAACCCGCGAACGCAGCCCAAAGCCAACGCGACTTTACGGAATTATCTCTCGAACAACTAATGAACGTCCGGGTCACCTCGGTTTCAAAGAAACCCCAACGGGTGTCCGAATCCGCTGCCGCCGTTCATGTTATAACAAGCGATGATATCCGCCGGTCAGGCGCGACCTCCGTACCGGAATTACTTCGTAATGTACCGGGATTACATGTCGCCCGAATTGATTCGAGCAAATGGGCAATCTCCACACGTGGCTTCAATGGCCGATTCTCGAATAAACTTTTAGTGTTAATGGATGGACGGTCACTTTATACGCCAATTTTTTCCGGCGTTTTTTGGGATGTTCAGGACACGTTTCTCGACGACATCGAACGCATCGAGATCATTCGAGGACCTGGAGGCACTGTTTGGGGCGCGAACGCCGTGAATGGTGTGATTAACATCATTACTAAAGATTCTAAAAAAACCAAGGGAACGCTCGTCACCGGAATTATGGGCAGCGAAGAACACGGCAATTTCGCCGCGAGATATGGTCAAGAAATCGATCAAAATTCAAGCTTCCGGGTTTTTGCGAAACATACGAAACGGGATGCTGGCATACTTCCCGATGGGCAAAACGGGTCCGATGATTGGGACATGCAACGTGGCGGATTTCGCTACGATAGCACTATGTCGTCAGGCACAAACCTCATGATCCAGGGCCAAGTTTACACTGGCAATGCAGGACAACTTGTCGGTTTCCCCACATTAACGGCGCCCTTCACAAACACCTTTGCGGATGACGCGAGCCTTAATGGCCAATTCGTACTTGGTCGCTGGTCATCGAATTCCAGCACCCGCTCCAAGCTCAATATTCAGATGTATGTTGATCGAACGGTCCGACGTGAAGCTCATGCAAATGTAGAGACCAACACCTTCGATATAGAAGCCCAGAAGAGGCAGCAATTTTCAACAATTCACGATGTCGTATCCGGTATAGGTTACCGCTGGAATCGTGACACGGTAGAGGCATCGGAGGTCGTGGCGATTAACCCAAGCCATGACACGTACCATCTCATCAATGCGTTCATTCAGGATGAAATCTCCTTGACCGACGATCTAAAGCTGATTGTTGGATCAAAAATCGAATACAACAGCTTTTCCGGCGTGGAAATCCAACCCTCTGCTCGCGCGCTGTGGCATGTCAGTAATAGCAATACCCTATGGACCGCCGCATCACGAGCGGTGCGCACGCCCTCGCGCGCCGGCGTTGGCGTTAGCCTGAACCGTGCGGTCACGCCTGGCGCACCTCCAATCCAGCCAAGAATTCTTGGCGATAAAGATGTCGAATCTGAAGAACTCATCGCTTTGGAGATTGGATTGAAATCTCGCCTTAGCCGTGCGTTCAACTTAGATATTGCGACATTTTACAATATCTACGACAAGCTTGTAACAACAGAGCCTGGAACCGCATTCGCAGAAACAGTGCCGGGTCCGTTACATCTGGTTTTGCCATTAACATTTGCAAACAATATGTCAGGCGACGCATACGGCATTGAAATAGGCGCCGATTGGCGAGCCAACGACCGGCTCCGTCTTCGAGGGGCATATACATATTTTGAACTTGAACTGCACCGAACACCTGGCGCCGGAACGGCATCGAACGAAGCAGCGGAAGACCGCGATCCCCGCCACCAATTAAGCGTTTCGGCGCAAATCGCCTTTAGCCATAACATAGAAATCGACACGACGCTTCGCGCTGTCGATAATTTATCTGAACGTGACGTTGGTGCTTATGCGACTGCTGATATTCGTGTCGGATGGCGACCTGTTGAAAATATTGAACTTTCCCTTGTCGGGCAAAATTTAGGGCAAAATCGGCATCTGGAATTTGTACCGGAGTTTTTGACAACAAAAGAAACCGAGGTAGAGCGCGCTATTTACGGCAGCATTAAAATAAAATTCTAATATGACTTTTCCAGATAATGCTTACCCAATGAAAATTTTGTACAGGATTAAACTATTTTTCGGACTCTTTTTAATTGTCTCGTCATTCATGCTTGTGCCGACCTTACCAACATTTGGACAGTCAACTTCAACTGAAAACGATATCAAGGCCGCCTTTGTTTTCAATTTTATCAAATTTGTTGAATGGCCTGAAAATAATTTCTCTAACCTAGAGACAGCTATAAAGCTGTGTGTTTGGGATGGAAACAACCTTGATGGGGCCATTGACAAGCTTCGGAGCAAGACGGCAAAAAAAAGAAGCATCCAAGTTGTATCTTCGGCAAGCCTAGACGGAATGAAAGAATGTAATGTCCTTTTTATTGCGAATGTCGACCGGCGTGCCTTGCGAGAAATTATAGAGAATACTTCGGGGAAAAATATTTTAACCGTGAGCGATATACATTTTTTTGCAGAACTTGGAGGAATTATCGGCCTGTTCCAGTCCGGGGAACAAATGCGGTTTGCGATTAATTTGGATGCCGCTCGGCAGTCGGGGCTTCGAATTAGTTCAAATCTTTTGAAATTAGGCAAAATAGTTTCAACAGAAGAGTGATGACATGAATTTTATCGCCGCTCTCAAAAACTATACAATTAAGAAAAAACTGGTTTTTCTCTCTGCCTCAATATCGAGCTTAGGGTTATTGTTGTCCGCCGCCGCATTCATGATTGTTGATTTTATAAACCTTAAACAAAACATTCTTGATGATCACATCAGGTTAGCCAGTATAATATCCAACAACGCCGTCGCGCCTCTCGCCTTCAAGGACCGAACATCCACCGTGGAGGTGTTAAATTCCTTGTCCAGTGTTGGATCTATCGATGCGGCTTATATTTATGATGTTAATGATATAATTTTCGCCCACTTTAGTCGTATTGTGTAAAAACGAGATTCTCAAAGGACGCTTTTTACCGATACAACAGGAATTGATCTTATTGAAGGTATCTTCAGCGGCAAGATTTTTAATATATATCACCCCATCATTCTTGATGGAACCCGAATAGGAAGAGTGCAACTTTCAATTAATTTGAGTCAGTTGAAATCACGGTTACAAAATAGCTTAATATTGGGCGGAATTCTTACTCTAATTCTCATATTTATATCTGCGATTCTCGCTACTTGGATCGCGGGTGTAATTTCTAAACCGATTTATGAATTAACCAATCACATGAAAAAGATATCTGAAAACCCAGATTTTTCTCGGAGAATGAAAAAAGAAACCAACGATGAAATTGGACTTCTCGTGGATGGATTCAATTCGATGCTCGAGAATAT
Source organism: Rhodospirillaceae bacterium (assembly GCA_018660965.1). Classification (GTDB taxonomy): domain Bacteria; phylum Pseudomonadota; class Alphaproteobacteria; order UBA8366; genus JABJJH01. The sequence continues at coordinate 5,127 of JABJJH010000612.1, forward strand.
TCAGGAAAGAGATAATGAACTCGACGAATATCGCCATGATCTTGAAGCGGTGGTTGCCGAAAGGACGGAGGAACTTGAAGGGCGCAACCGTGAGCTGACCGCCGCCAAGGAAACCGCCGAAAAAGCAAGTCAGGCAAAATCGGACTTCCTCGCCAACATGAGCCATGAAATACGTACGCCAATGAATGGCGTCTTGGGAATGGCGAATTTGTTGATGGGCACGCATTTGGAAGGTCGCCAAAAACGATTTGTTTCAAACATCCTACAAAGCGGTGAAAATTTATTGACCGTTATCAATGACATTCTTGATTTTTCCAAAATTGAAGCCGGTAAACTCCGTTTAGACTTACATGATTTCGATTTAAGGAAAACTGTCGAAGATCAAATAGACCTTCTTGCAGATGAGGCGTATCGAAAGAATTTAGAATTATTCGTGTTTGTCGAGAATGACATTCCAACTCGACTACATGGTGATTCCAGTCGGCTTCGACAAATTCTGACAAATCTCGTGGGAAATGCAATTAAATTTACGGAGCAGGGTGAAATCTTTGTCAGAATTTCTAAACAATACACTTCCCAGGATGTATTTCGGTTACGACTCGAAGTGATTGACACAGGGATTGGAATTTCCACGAAAGATCAGACTCTTTTGTTTGATTCCTTTCAACAGGCGGACAGCTCAGCATCCCGAAAATACGGCGGCACTGGCCTTGGTCTCTCGATTGTAAAACAACTCGCCAATATGATGGCGGGCGACGCTGGGGTGGTTAGCGTACCCGGTGATGGGTCCACATTTTGGGTGGAGCTTTGCTTGGAGAAATGTACCGGTAGCGATGCCGAACAGCATAATGATTTTTCAACCCTAAAAGGCTTAAGGGCGCTTATTGTTGACGGCAATCGGACAAGCCGCAATATCTTTACTGGTTATTTGGAAAATATCCACGTTGACAGTACTTGTGTAGAGGACGCGAACGAAGCGCTTTCGGCGTTAACCTCCGCACATCAGATTGAACAAAAATATGACTTCATTATTGCAGATATGGCGTTAGTTGGGTTAAACGGTCTTGAACTGGCGCGAAAAATTCGTGGCGACGTTTTTTCCTCAACAATTCCAATCATCCTATGTTCCCCGGAAAATTTGATTCAAGAAGACCCACTGAATACAAAAAGTCCATTTAACGCCTACTTATCCAAGCCAGTTCACAGATTGGAATTTTATAAAACACTCAATAGGGTTCATGGAGTCGTACCGTCTTTTGATGATGGAAATACAAACGACCATGCTGAAGTTTCAAACGCAAGGCCAGCGCTAGGCGCTCATATATTACTGGCGGAAGACAATGAGATAAATCAATTGGTCGCGGGCGAAATTTTGAAAACACTTGGATGTACTTTTGACATTGCGAATAATGGTCAAGAGGCGGTCTACGCCTACCGAAATGGTGAATACGACCTAATCCTAATGGACTGCCAGATGCCTGTAATGGATGGCTTTCAAGCGGTAAAATTAATTCGGGAATACGAAACGTCGACAGGTCAAGACACAGGTATTGTAGCCCTTACTGCACACGCTCTCCCGGAAGATCTTCAGAAATGTCTTACCGCTGGGATGAATGATTATTTAAGCAAGCCATTCACGGACGATCAGCTGTACAGCATAATGAAACGTTGGTTGAAAAAGTACCAATCGGAATTCGTACCGCAGGAGCCCGATGAATTCGATGCTGGATTTGAATTACCCAATGGGACCCAACAGGGTCATGATCATCAAGGAAACGCAACTCTGGATTTGAATATTGTTAACCCACTGCGTGTCGAAAAACCCGATCTGTGGAAAAAGCTGGTTAGTAGTTTTTTGAGTAATTCTCCGGCAAGCCTTGAGGCGCTTGAAAAAGCCATATCCGGTCATGACCTAGCCTCGTTGCAGATGGCGGCTCACACCCTAAAATCCTCAAGTGCAAATATGGGGGCCGTAAACCTTTCAGTATTATGCCGGCAGCTTGAGGTCGCATCCTGGTTAGAACAATCGGAAGAGGCGCCAGCGTTGGTTTCGAAAATTCGCCGCGAATTCGACATTGTTGCGTCTGAACTAAAAGGTCGTAGCGAGGATTACGATGTTGTTGAATAGAGCGCTACATGACTGATGCTCCCAACTTATTCGCTAATTCGCTTATCCTGGTCATTGACGACGAAGAAACCCAGCGGCTCATTACACGGGATACATTGGAGCAAGAAGGATTCAAGGTCGAAGAAGCATCGAATGGCGAAGATGGGTTAAAAATAATCCGTAAGGCCCGGCCAGATTTGATACTACTCGATGTTATGATGCCAGGCATCGATGGCTTCGAGGTTTGCCGGCAAATACGCGCTGACCAGGATATTTGCAATACCCCCATAATTATCGTCACAGGCCGCGAAGGTGTCGAAGATATTCAAAAGGGCTTTGCCGAGGGGGCGTCGGACTTCCTCACCAAACCCGTTGTCTGGAATCTCCTTCCTAATCGTGTTCGCTATGTCCTCAGCTCCAACAGGTTGGAGTATAATTTACGGATAGAAAAAGAGCGTGCCGAACAAGCAAGTGAAGCAAAGTCGACCCTCCTGTCGACGATGGGGCACGAACTGAGAACGCCCTTGAATGCAATCATCGGCTTTTCAAGTATAATGCAGCAAGCCACGTTTGGCCCCATTGGGTCGCCCCGATATGAAGAATATGTTGTTGATATTCAATATTCTGGCATGCGGCTTTTAGACGCTGTCAACTCCATTCTTGAAATTGTTAGTTGCGAATCAGGTATTTTAGAATCTGAATCAGAGACTATTTTAATTGCCGAATTGATAAATTCTGTTTTAGACAAAATTACTCTGGAAGCAGACGCGTTACATACACAAATAGTGAACAATATTGTGGGCGATGGTGCTTGTATCATAGGCGACAAAGAACGGTTGCGATGGGCGCTATTTAATCTAGTGTCGAACGCAGTAAAATTTACGGATGAAGGTGGAATTGTGCATGTGAGTATGACCCACCAGAAAAATAATGAGATTGTAATCACCATCGCAGACAATGGGATTGGAATTTCCAGAGAAGATTTACCAAGAATAATGGAACCATTCGAGCAGGCGGATCACAGAGTTGCCCGCAAATATGAGGGTTTAGGGCTTGGCATACCACTGGCTCGGGCAATGCTGCGAATGCACGGCGGGGATGTCAAAATTGAAAGTGAGTTAGGCAAAGGAACCACAGCCCGAATTACTCTTCCCATCAGTCGGAACTAATACAAATTAAGACCTCTATTCTTGCGCTTTAAGGATGGCATGAATTAGCAATATTTGTCGATTTTGAGACTTGCCGGGAGCTATCCCGATGCAAGGGCTCGAAGGCGAAGAAGACGGTTCAGTCCAGTTAGGATTCACCTAAGCGGATTCGAACCGGAATATTCGTTTATTTTTAATGTGTTGCAAAATTGCATGACGTTATCGTCAAAAATGTAGAAATTTTACTTATTAAAATCAGTAAGTTGCAAGTGGCGTCCCCAAGGGGAGTCGAACCCCTGTTTCCGGCGTGAGAGGCCAGCGTCCTAGGCCACTAGACGATGGGGACACAGTGCTTGAGCGCCCTTCTAGCAACCGTTGCGGCCGGGCGCAACCGTTTTACCCGTTCGCGCCGGCCTCCCGCGCGACTGCGATGAAAGCGTCTATATCGCGGGGGTCGGTGTCGAACGCGGTGACCAGGCGGTGACAATCCGGTCCGCCGTCAACCCAGGGGTAAAATGCAAAGCCTTCCGAGAACAGGGCGTCACGCACTGAATCGGGGAACGTGACGAAGATTTCATTGGCGTCCACCGGATACAAAAACGTAACGCTCCCCAGCGCCGCCAACCCTTCCGTCAGGCGTCGCGCCATATCGTTGGCGTGGCGCGCGTTGCGCAACCATAACCCGTCGCTCAGATAGGCGTCCCACTGCGCCGACAGGAACCGCATCTTTGACAATAAATGCCCCGCCCGTTTACGCCGGAAGCGAAAGTCACTCGCCATGTCCGGGTTGAAAAACAGCACCGCCTCCGCCGCCATGGCCCCATTCTTGGTCGCGCCGAACGACAGGACATCGACACCCGCGCGCCACGTGGCGTCCGCCGCGCTGCATCCCAGCGACGCCAGCGCGTTCGCGAAGCGCGCGCCGTCCATATGCAGGCCCAACCCGTGGGTGCGGCACACTTGTGAAATTTGGCCGATTTCATCAAGGCCATAGACCGTCCCCGCCTCGCTGGCCTGGGTGATGCTGACGGCGGCGGGCTGAACGTGATGTTCAACGCCGGACCACCCCTTCGCCAGTTCGCGTTCAAGGTCGGCGGCGTGGAGTTTGCCATTGGCGCCGTCGAGGTCGATCAGCTTGGCGCCCCCGGTGAAGAATTCAGGCCCGCCGCATTCATCAACGTTCACATGGCTTTCGCGATGACAAAATATCGCCCCATGCGGCGGACACGCCGACGCCAACGCCAACGCGTTCGCCGCCGTGCCGGTGGCCACGAAATGCGCTGTAAGCTCGGTCTCGAACAGATCGGCAAGCCGGTCCTGGACGCGTTTGCTTAACGGGTCCGCGCCATACGGCATCGCCGCGCCCTGGGCCGCTTCTCCCAGGGCCGCGATGATTTCAGGCGACGCCCCGGCGGCGTTGTCGCTGCAAAAATTCCGCGACGTTATTGGGGATGTCATGGCGCGGCCCTGATCCGTATAGTCCCCAATTGCGCGCCGGTGTCCACATTAAACACCATCAGTGATTGACCGCCACCGGGCGCTTCGACACGCACGACAATGCGCCCGTCATCCACCGCCATCCCGACCACGCGGGCGCCAGGCGGGAGTGCTGTTTCAACCGTCCCAAAGGCGCTATATTGAGGCGCGTTATTCTTGTCGGCGCCCGCGTCGTTCGTGGAGCCGCCGCCAATTTTTGTCACCAACCCGTACGCCAACAAGCCCAGGCCCGCGACGATCAGGACCGCCATGACGATCACGACCGCTTTTAACGCTTGCATATTGTTAACGCTCGCATACTGACAATTCCGAAATCCTCGTATCGTGGCTCGAAAGACCCCAAGCCCCAAATGACTGGACCAAGCCTTCATCGCCACACCGCCACCAAGGCCGATAGCGACCGCCGCCTGGATCGCGTTTTGGCGGACAATATCGACGCCCTGTCCCGAAGCCGCATCAAAGCCTTGATCGAAGCCGGTTCCGTCACCGGGGACGGCGCGACGATAACGGACCCCTCACACACGGTCAAACCCGGTCAAACTTTCGCCATGATCGTCCCCGATAGTCAGCCCGCCTCAATTGAACCAGAGGCGATTGATCTGGATATTCTGTACGAGGACGAGGACGTTATCGTGATCGACAAACCTGCGGGCATGGTTGTTCATCCAGCGCCGGGATCGCCAAGGGGGACATTGGTGAACGCCCTGTTGGCGCATTGCGGCGACACACTGTCTGGCATTGGCGGCGTGCGTCGGCCCGGCATCGTCCATCGGCTCGACAAAGACACAAGCGGCGTCATGGTTGCTGCGAAAAATGACGCGGCGCACCAGTCTCTCGCCAAACAATTCGCTGAGCGAACCATCGAACGCGCCTATACCGCCGTTGTTTGGGGCGTCCCCGCACCGCCTGTTGGCATGGTTGAGGGCAATATTGGACGGAGTGAACGGAATCGGCTGAAAATGGCGGTTGTCCGGCCCCCCAAAGGACGCACGGCACGGACCCACTACCGTGTCACCGAAAGGTTAGGGCTGCACGCTTGCGTCACGCAATGCCGTCTCGATACCGGCAGGACCCATCAAATCAGGGTTCATATGACCCATATTGGGCATCCCTTGATCGGCGATCCTGTGTACGGTCGACAATCCGTGGCGCGCACCAAGTCATTGTCGTCGGAAGCGCGCGCCTATCTGGAACGCTTCAATCGGCAAGCCCTTCACGCGCATTTGATTGGCTTTATCCACCCACGCGATCAGAAGTTACGCCATTTTGAAAGTCAAATTCCTAATGATATTAAATCTTTAATTAACCTGCTTCGACTATAAGGCCCGGTCGACTATATAACATTTTTTTTATGGTAAACCTTGAAATCTGGAATTAAATACTTACGTCAGATGACAGGAGCGACGGCGTCAGCGAAGCGCCAGCGCAAGTGCAAGCGAAGGGGTTAAACACAATGAACAATGTTCCGAGTCTCGTCATCAGCCCGGAAGGCAATTTGCAACGGTATTTGGATAATATCCGCAAATTCCCGATGCTGCCGCATGAAGAAGAATACATGCTCTCCAAACGCTTTAACGAGCATGATGACGTCCACGCC
>JABJJH010000548.1 GCA_018660965.1 Rhodospirillaceae bacterium
AGATGAGCAGAAATATCAAATACCCGGAAAAGCCCGGCCCGCAATCGCCATTCCACGATCTATTGCGGAAATTAGGCCACTAGAGCAAATCGTAGAAACACACGGATGCACAGCAGTTCAAAAGCCCAAGGCTGCGCTTAAAGTGGCCCGACATTCGCCACACTTTAATCATGGCGCCTTCTATTGACTTCAACACAGTGCGCTTGTCTAGTGCACTTGGATTGGGGACGGTCTACCGCCCCAGCATATTAAAGGGAGGTCATCATGAGACGTTTTCTGGTTGGCGCAGTAACGGCGGCGGCACTGTCCGTTGCAGGTGCGGCGCATTCCGCGACAGTTATCAAAATTCAAACTGCAAACGCAGCGGGCAGTTTTTCACTGAATTACCTGAACAAGCACTGGGTGCCAAAACTTGAAGCCATGACATATGGCAATATCAAGATCGACATTCGCCCCAGCAAATCGATTGTTCCTCACCGGGAAACGCCTCAAGCGGTCGCCGCAGGCATTCTGCAAGGCGACTTGAACGCGGTTGCTTATTTTGCGGGCCGTGACCCCGTCTTCGGCATCATGGGCGACCTGATCGCCGGGTATGACACACCAGCGCAAAAGCAGATGTTCTTCCGCTTTGGCGGCGGCGTTGAAATCCTGCAAAAAGCCTGGGACAAGCATTATCCCGGCAAGATGCATGTTGTCGGCGCAGGACCGTTCGCCAAGGAAGCCTTCGTCGCATCGACGCCGATTCGGACCGTCGCCGACTTTAAAGGCGTGAAATTGCGGTCGCCAGAAGGCATGGCGGCTGAAGTCTTTCGCCGGATTGGCGCTGCGCCAACGTCAATTCCGTTCCCTGAATTGTACACCGCGCTTGAAAAGGGAGTCGTGGACGCGGCTGACGCCAGTTCCTACACGAACAACACGGCGCTCGGCTTCAACAAAATCGCCAAATTCCCGATCTACCCGGGCATTCACTCCATGGCGGTTCTGCAATTCGTCATCAACCAGGCTGTTTGGGACAAAATTGGCCCGAGCGGTCAAGCTGCGTTGGAAACCTGGTACTACGCCGCGTGGACGGACATGACCCGCGCCACCGACATTCAGGATCGCAAACTTGTCGCCGCCGACCGGGCTGGCACCGGCACGCCGGGCATCACGATCATCGACTGGTCGCAAGAAGAACGCGACAAATTGCGCACAATCGCGCAAGGCGCCTGGAAGGACATTGGCAAACAGGGCAAACTGGCCCAGGAAGCTGTCGATGCGCATATCAAGTTCATGAAAACGATGGGGCTGCTTGAATAGTCAGGCGAACCACGTAATTACTCGACAAGTTCCAGCCGTGGCGGGTTTACCCGTCACGGCGACTCTTGTTTCGGTTCGGACCTGTTTCGTTCGCCACCGTCATTATTCCCCGGAGCCTACGCCATGAACGCACTGCTTCGCGCAGTTGACAGGTTGAACCAATTCATTGGCCTGTCCGTCTGCCACCTTTACATGATTTGCGCGACCGTCACGGTCTATGAAGTCGCCATGCGCTACTTCTTCAATTCCCCGACGCAATGGGCCTTTGAAGTCGTCATGGTGGTGTGCGCCTCGGCCTGGGCGCTGTCCGGCCCCTACATCACGATGCGCCGCTCACATATTGCGATCACGGTTGTGTACGAACATGTACAGGGACGCGCGAAATTCTGGCTTGATTTCGTCATCCTGCTCGTCAGCATCGCGGCCATGTTCACTTTCGTCTATGCGCTCTACGACCCCATGGTTCATGCGGTTAGCAGCCTGGAACGCAGCGGAACGTCCTTCAACTCACCTGAACCCTTGATCCTCAAGACGCTCCTTTTTGTCGGCGCGCTTCTGTATGGCGTGCAGCTCATCGTCAATCTGATCAAACATGTGACCGGACACGGCATCGACGAATCGTCCGAGCTCCCAGGGGACTGAATAAATGTACGATATTCAAACGACGACCTTCCTCATTGTCGGGTCGATGATACTCTTGATGATGGTCGGCATTCCGCTGGGCATTGTGACGCTTACCGTGTCGATCGCCACAGCAGTGGCGTATTTCGGCATTCCGGGACTGTTCCTGGTCGCCAGTAATGCACAAGGCTTGCTGGAAGCCTATCCACTGGTGGCGGTGCCGCTGTTCGTGCTGATGGCGAACATTTTGGAAAAATCTGGCGTGGCGGAAGATTTATTCGACGCCATGTCGATCATCGCCGGAAATCTGCGCGGCGGCGTTGCCGTGCAAACCACCCTTGTCGCCGTTCTGATGGCGGCGATGACCGGCATTATGGGCGGCGAAATTGTCATGCTCGGCCTTATCGCGTTGCCGCAGATGCTGCGTCTTGGTTATGACAAAAAGCTGGCCATGGGAACAATCTGCGCCGGCGGATCACTGGCGACCCTGATTCCCCCGTCGGTGATTATGATCATCTATGGCCTGACGGCGAATGTGTCGATTTCCGATTTGTTCCTCGGCGGATTCCTGCCGGGCTTCCTGTTGGCCAGCCTCTACATAACCTACATCATGGTGCGTTGCCAAATTCAACCTCATCTGGCGCCAATCCCCGAAGAAGGTTTTAACCCGATGACCAGCGCCGAACGCGCAGCCAAGATGAAGGGACTCATCCTTCCAATGCTGCTGGTTCTGTGGGTGCTCGGCAGTATCTATGGCGGCATCGCGACCGTTACCGAAGCCGCCGCCGTTGGCGTGTTTGGCGCGATGTTGGCGTCCGCCGTTCGGGGCAGAATGACCTGGGACATGTTACAGGAAGCGCTGCGCCGGACGATGGTGACCGTCGGCACGATCATCTGGCTGGTGCTGGGCGCGGTCAGCTTCGTTGGGATTTACAACGTCATTGGCGGTAACGAATTCGTCCAGGGCCTGTTGCACGGTCTGGATCTGCCGCCGCTTGGCGTCATCTTCGTGATCATGGGCATTTTGGTGGTGCTGGGCACGTTCATGGAATGGATCGCCATCGCCTACATCACCGTGCCGATCTTCGCGCCCGTCGTCGTCAAGTTAGGCTTTGACCCGATCTGGTTCGGCATCCTGTTCGTGATGAATATCCAGATCTACTTCCTGTCGCCGCCGTTTGGCCCCGCCTGTTTCTGGCTGAAGAGCGTGGCGCCGCCGGAAATCACCTTGCAGGATATATTCCTGGCGGTGCTGCCGTTTATCGGGCTGCAGTTGATCGGGTTGACCCTGGTCATCATGTTTCCCGAAATCGTCATGTTCCTGCCGAACCTGATGAACGGATAAGACGCGAACGACAACACAAACAAAAACACCCCCGCGTCACTCGATGCGGGGGTGTTTTAATGTTGGCGCCGAATTTATCGGTTTAGTTCAACTGCGTCGCCGGTAAGGACCACTGGAACATGATAAAAACAATCACCGCGCCCAGGCCGTAACCGCCGAGCGTCGTCCATATGTTCATCCGATCCGGCATCGGCTCATTGGGATCTTCTGCTTGCATCGTTTGGCACTCCAGTTTCTGCCGCAATTATCGGCCCGAATTCTCTCCAGATCAACACCAATCATAACCGTCCATTGACGACCACCAACCACACGACGGTTGGCCCCTTAAAACCAGACGACATCGTGGCGGTTTCATCCATTTTGATCAGGCGTAACACGGGGGCTCGACTCTGCGCCGCAAATCGCACAGCATGTAGACTGACGATAAAAATCTCCCATCACGGGAAAAATTATGATGCTCCTTATGCAGGCAGGCGCGTTGCCATGGCGGAATTTTCGTCGCTCCGTTTCATCAACGCCATCAGAGGTCGCATCGCCATGAATCGCAACAATAATGGCGTCCCATGACCCCGTCTTCGCTGAATACAAAATTCTTCATAAAAGCGGTTGAACTCGACACCGTGCTGGACCGCGCCAGGACCGAGCAATGGCCTAGTCTGCATTTCTTCAATCATCGCTTTAATACTGACCGGATAGAATCCGGCGTCTTTTTTCTCGATGAGGTCGATGTCGATCTTTTAAGTCAACGCCTGCAGGCCCTGACGCACGTTACATCCCTCGGACTTGTCGGTCTTTCTGTCAGCGAGTCCGGCGCCAAAGCGCTGACGGCGTTGACCGGCCTCACCTCGCTGGATCTAGGACATAACAATATCGGCGAGTCCGGCGCCGAAGCGCTGGCGGCGTTGACCGGCCTCACATCGCTTCATCTAGGCAACAACCAGATCGGCGAGTCCGGCGTCGAAGCGCTGGCGGCGTTGACCGGCCTCACATCGCTTAATTTGAACAGCAATAATATCGGCGAGTCCGACGTCGAAGCGCTGGCGGCG
>JABJJH010000337.1 GCA_018660965.1 Rhodospirillaceae bacterium
AAGCCATTCCTGTGGCGCCAGCAGAACAGGCAATGGCGCGCAACGTCATGGCGCGACGCCGCCGAGACGATATCGGCACTGGCGCGCGGATTGCGCGCGCTTGGGGTGGCGCCTGGCGACCGCGTCGTCATCGCATCAGAAAACCGGCCCGAATGGCCCATCGCCGACATCGCCATCATGGCCGCCGGCGCCATCAGCGTCCCCGCCTACACCACCAACACCACCGAAGATCACTATCACGTCCTGTCGAACAGCGGCGCGAAGGTCGCCATCGTTTCCTCAGCCGCCATCGCTGCGCGGCTGCTGCCCGCCGCCCAACGGTCGCCCGAAACCGAAACCATCATCGCCATGACCCCGGACGCGGACTCCGCGCAAGGCGTCCGGATTGTCGCGTGGGACGACGCGCTGGAAACGGGTCGCGCGGAACCTGACGATGTCGCAGACAACGTCGCCGGATTACAGCGAACCGACACCGCCTGTATTATCTATACGTCCGGCACAGGCGGGCGGCCCAAGGGCGTCATGTTGAGTCACGGGTCCATCCTGTCCAACTGCAAAGGCGCGAACGCGCTGTTATCGGCGTTGCCCGGTTACGCCCCAGGCAGCGAAAAATTTCTGTCGTTTTTGCCGTTGTCGCATTCCTATGAACACACCGCTGGGCAGTTTTTCCCGATTTCCATCGGCGCGCAAATCTATTACGCGGCCGGTCTCGACAAGCTGGTCGCCGACATGGCCGCAGTGCAGCCAACGATCATGACCGCCGTCCCCCGCCTGTACGAAGCCATCCATGGGCGCATCATGCACGGCGTCGCGCAGTCGCAAGGCCTCAAGAAACGCCTGTTCCTTAAAACGCTCGATCTCGGTCATCGCGCCCGCACCGCTCCGGGAAGCCTGCTGTTGCGCGAGCGTCTGTTCAACCGGGCGCTGGACGTGCTGGTTCGACGCAAGGTCGCGAAACGTTTCGGCGGGCAACTCAAGGCGTTCGTGTCCGGCGGCGCGCCGTTGAACCCGGAAATCGGCGACTTCTTTCTGGCGCTGGGCGTGCGGATTTTACAGGGCTACGGCCAAACTGAATCCGCCCCGGTCATCAGTTGCAATCCGGTCGCGCCCATCAAAATCGACACCGTCGGACCGCCGCTTGAAGGCGTGTCGGTCCGCATCGCCAAAGACGGCGAAATCCTCGTGCAGGGCGAGTTGGTGATGCAGGGCTATTGGAACAACAAATCCGCGACCGACACCGCGATTCAGGACGGCTGGTTGCACACCGGCGACATCGGCGAGCTGGACGCGGACGGCTATATCCGCATCACCGACCGCAAGAAGGACATCATCGTGAATTCCGGCGGCGACAATATAGCCCCCCAGCGGATCGAAGGGATGCTGACCGTGGAGCCGGAAATCGCCCAGGCGATGGTCCATGGCGACAAACGCCCGAACATCGTCGCCCTGATCGTGCCCGACCCGATATTCCTGCAAGACTGGGCGGCGCGCGGAGACGCCACCGACCCGGATGCGAACGACCCCGGCGCGATCATCGCGGGGGCGGAATTCAACGCCGTCATCGCTGCGGCCGTGGAACGCGTGAACGCCAAACTAAGCCCCATCGAACGCGTGCGCCGCTTTCATGTGACAACGGAAGCGTTCACCACCGACAACGAAATGATGACCCCCAGCATGAAAATCCGCCGCCACGTCATCAACGAACGCTTTGGCGCGGATTTGGAGGCGTTATATGGGGGTTAGGGGTTGGACGAACTCGCCATGTATTGCGCCGGGAACTTGATGATAAAGGTCGCTCCCTCTCCGGGTTCGCTCTCGCATTTTACTCGACCGCCAAGCTTTTGAGTGACGAGGTTGTAGAGGATATTTAGGCCGAGGCCGCTACCGCCCGATCCCCGTTTGGTCGTGAAAAACGGATCGAAAACCTTTGCGATATGATCTTCCGGGATGCCTATCCCGTCATCGTTATAGCAAAGCCGGATCTCGTCGCCCTCCATCTTCTTGGCCTGCATTCGCAACGTTCCGACCACACCTTCCGCATAGGCGTGCGTAAGCGAATTCATAACGAGATTGGTAATAATTTGCGACAGGGCTCCAGGATAGCCGTCCACCTCAATCGAATCGTCGCACTCGACGATGACCTCGTGGTTGCCCTTCTTCAAGTATGGCCGAAGACTGATCAACACTTCGTCGAGATACGCCGCCAATCCGAACCGCCGCCTCTCCTCGCTGGACTGATCAACAGCGACTTGTTTGAAGCTACGCACCAGATTGGCCGCGCGTTGTAAATTCGTCAAAATGATTGCGTTTGATTCGTCATTGACCTTAAGGAAACTCTCCATATCCGATCGTCTCATGCCGCCCTGTTTAAACTTCTCAGCAAGTTTCCCGGACACATCGTTCAAATGTGAACTCGCGGTCACGCAAATGCCAAGCGGCGTATTGATTTCATGCGCGACGCCGGCGACCAGTCCGCCAAGTGAGGCCATTTTTTCCGATTCGACGAGTTGTCCTTGCGTCTCGCGTAAATTGTCCAGCGCATGTTGAAGATTATCGTTAGCGCCGCGCAATTGAATTGTGCGTTCGGCGACGCGCTGTTCCAGATTTTCGTTCAACGTACGAATTTCGTCCTCCGCGCGCCTTCGTCCACTTACATCGCGAAAGACGCCGATCAACAACGTTTCATCCGCCAGCGGAAGAAGCGCCGCCGCCGCCTCAATCCAATCGGCCGAGTCTTCGCCCGCTCCATACCGAAACTCCACAGAGTCTCCAGATTCCGCCAACAGTTTCAAATCGGGGGGCACGGCGCCATCGTCCGATTCAATTAAGGCCGCCACCGTCATTCCACTCATATCGTCGAGTTTCACGCCGAAGACGCGCGCCGCCGCCGGATTGCAGCTGTCAATCTCCCCTTTCGCGTTGAAAATTACGATACCGTCCATGATCCGCTGTATAATCGCCTCCATGCGACTGCGGCTTTCCTCCAATTCCCGCGTTCTGGACCGGACGCGGTCCTCCAAGGTTTGATTGAAGGCCTGAACTTGCTTCGCCATCGCATTGAATGCAGTCGAAACCACGCCAAGCTCGTTTCGGGAATCAACATCTGCGCGATGGTTGAAGTCGCCCAACTCGAACGCCTTTGCAGCGCTCACGAGTTGTCCCACCGGCGTGCTGATGGATTTGCCGATACGATAGGTCATAAAGACACCGCCCAGGGACAGGAACACCACTGCGGCGATAAAGCCGTTGCGCGCGGACGCCTTGAATACGGAGATTTCGTCCAAATGAATGTCGATGTAGCTCGTGACCGCCGCATCGATGGTGTTACCGGCGTCATCCGCTTTCAACCATGCCGTCTGAAGCGGTTTTTCGGAGCCGGTTGGATGTTTTTTCCGTGCATCATAAGCGTCGAACAAGTCGCGGGAAGCGGTAATGAATTTCTCGGTCGTGTTGTCGATGGCGTCGAAAAGAGGTTTCTCGGAATCGGGAACACCACCATGCGCCGCTTGATGCGCACGGAAACTCTTCCAGTGTCGGCGCAGCCGTATCGCGTGCTCTTTGAACTCTTCGGCATGTTCCGCGTGGTCGAGAAGATACGCATTGCCGTCATGCGCCATGTATTGAACCGAGACCGCGACGCCGTTCAGTTCGTTGATGGCGTCGGCGATGGTTCCCAGTTCCCGTAAATCGGAATAAATCTTGAAGCACGTTAGCAGGAAAAGCCCCGCCAACCCCAAAAAGGCGAACCAGATTTGCCGTTGAATTTGGCCCTGGAATAAATGCGAAAGAAATTTCATGAAAGCAGACTACCGTTGCTTGTTATCCCGTCGATAACTCCCCTTGCCCCGGCGCACATTGATTTATCAAGACTCGGGAAGCCTTTCTAT
>JABJJH010000617.1 GCA_018660965.1 Rhodospirillaceae bacterium
GCAAGACTAATTTTCCATAAATTAATAAGCAATTGTTTTTATTGTATTTTTTTCTGGCAAAAAGCTTGACGCCGCGCCGCCTTTTGCTTAAAAAGCGGCCAATTTGCGTGCCGGGGAGAAAATTTTCCCCTGTCAGCCGCGAGCCGCCGCGCAATCCGCGTCGATCCGCGTTATGATATCGACGCCGCGCCGTTACACCAAGGCGACCACTACATGACCGACAAATCCTCGAATGCCACCGTCGCGCCCAAGGGCAAAACGGCGGTGTTGCTTCTTGCCGACGGAACCGCGTTCTGGGGCGTCGGCGTCGGGGCCACGGGTCATTCAATCGGCGAGGTTTGCTTCAACACCTCGATCACGGGCTATCAGGAAATACTGACCGACCCGTCCTATGCGGGTCAGATCATCTCCTTCACCTTTCCCCATATTGGTAATGTCGGCGCCAACGACGAGGATATAGAGGCGGCGACCCCCGCCGCGCGCGGCCTGGTGTTGCGCGCGGACATCACGGAGACGTCGAACTTCCGCGCAACCCAGCACTTGAACGCCTGGCTGGCCGCGCACGGACTGGTGGGGATATCGGGAATCGACACACGCCAATTGACCCGGCGCATTCGCGACCTGGGCGCGCCACACGGCGTCGTCGCGCACGCGCCCGACGGCGTCTTCGACATCGCCGCCCTGACGGCGGAAGCAGCAGGCTGGCCCGGTCTCGTCGGGTTGGACCTCGCGAAAGACGTCAGTTGCACGCAAAGTTATGAATGGAACGAAACCGCATGGGCGCTGGGCCAGGGGCATGGCGCGCTGGATCCGGCCGACGCCAGATTTCATGTCGTCGCGGTCGATTTCGGCGCCAAGCGCAATATTCTGCGGTGTCTCGCGAATTTGGGATGCCGGGTGACGGTCGTCCCCGCTTCCGCAACCGCCCAGGACGTGTTGCGCCACGAACCGGACGGCGTGTTTCTGTCGAACGGGCCCGGCGACCCGGCGGCGACCGGCGTGTACGCGGCGCCGATGATTCGCGGCGTCCTTGAATCGGGCAAACCTTTGTTCGGTATTTGCCTGGGCCATCAGATGCTGGCGCTGGCGCTGGGCGCGACGACCGAAAAGATGCATCACGGGCACCGTGGCGCGAATCATCCGGTGAAGGATTTGAAGACGGGAATCGTCGAAATCACCAGCCAGAATCATGGCTTCGTCGTGCAACCGGACTCGCTGCCCGATAATGTCGAAATCACGCACGTGTCATTGTTCGACAACACCCTGGAAGGCATCGCCATGACGGACGCGCCGGTGTTCAGCGTACAACACCATCCGGAAGCGTCGCCTGGCCCCCGGGACAGCCACTACCTGTTCGACCGCTTCGTCGCGCTGATGGAAACCGAAAACGCCGGAAAGAGCGCCTGATGCCCAAACGAACCGATATTGAATCAATCCTCATCATCGGCGCCGGCCCCATCGTCATTGGGCAGGCCTGCGAATTCGATTATTCGGGCACCCAGGCGTGCAAGGCGCTAAAGGAGGAAGGCTATCGGCTGATCCTGGTCAATTCCAACCCGGCGACGATCATGACCGACCCGGGACTGGCCGACGCGACCTATGTGGAGCCGGTGACGCCGGAAACCCTGGCCCGGATCATCGAACGGGAACGCCCCGACGCGCTGTTGCCGACAATGGGCGGCCAAACCGCGTTGAACACCGCAATGGCGCTGGAGAAAAACGGCGTCCTCGCCAAATTCGGCGTGGAAATGATCGCCGCCAGCAGCGATGTCATTGACAAGGCCGAGGATCGACAGAAGTTTCGCCTGGCGATGGAAAGCATCGGGTTGGAATGCCCGCGCGCGCGCATCGTGAACACGATGGCGGAAGCCGACGGCGCGCTGGATTATATCGGGTTGCCCGCGATCATTCGCCCCTCCTTCACCATGGGCGGCACCGGCGGCGGCATCGCTTATAACCGCGCCGAGTATGCGACCCTTGTCGAAGGCGGCCTGCGCGCCTCCCCGGTCGATGAAGTCCAGGTCGAGGAATCGGTGTTGGGTTGGAAAGAATACGAAATGGAGGTTGTTCGCGACCGCGCGGATAACTGCATCATCATCTGTTCGATTGAAAACATCGACCCGATGGGCATTCACACCGGCGATTCGGTCACGGTGGCGCCGGCGCTGACCTTGACCGACAAGGAATACCAATTGATGCGCGACGCCTCGATCGCCTGTTTGCGCGAAATTGGCGTCGATACTGGCGGATCAAACGTTCAGTTCGCGGTCAATCCGGACAATGGCCGGTTGTTGATGATTGAAATGAACCCCCGCGTGTCGCGGTCGTCCGCGCTGGCGTCGAAGGCGACGGGCTTTCCCATCGCCAAGGTCGCCGCCAAACTGGCGGTCGGATACACGCTGGACGAAATTGACAACGACATCACCAAGGTGACTCCCGCCAGTTTCGAACCGACCATTGATTATGTGGTCACCAAAATGCCGCGGTTCACCTTCGAAAAATTCCCCGGCGCGGATGCGCATTTGACCACGTCGATGAAGTCGGTCGGCGAGGCGATGTCGATTGGGCGCACCTTTCCCGAGAGCCTGCAAAAAGCCCTGCGCTCCCTGGAAACGGGATTAACGGGTCTCAATGAGATTGAAATCGAAGACGCCGGCGACGGCGACCGGGACGCCATTCGCGCGGCGTTGGCCAAGCCAACGCCGGATCGCCTGCTGACCGTCGCCCAAGCCTTCCGGTTCGGCCTGGAATTGGAGGAAATACACTCCGCCTGTAAGATTGACCCCTGGTTTCTGGAGCAAGTTCGCCAAATTGTCGCCATTGAATCAGACGTGCGGAAAAACGGCCTGCCACAGGATTTGGACGGCATGTTGCGGCTGAAGAAATTCGGTTTCGCCGACATCCGGTTGGCCGAGTTGTGCGACATGGACGAAGCCGACGTGGCGGCGCTGCGCGCATCGCTTGGCGTAACGCCCGTGTACAAACGGATCGACACCTGCGCTGCGGAATTTCCCTCGATGACGCCTTATATGTATTCCACCTATGAAGGCGATTCGGTCACGCCGGGGGAATGCGAAGCCGACGTCTCCGACCGCCGCAAGGTCGTAATCCTTGGCGGCGGCCCAAACCGGATCGGTCAGGGAATCGAATTCGACTATTGCTGCGTCCATGCGGTGTTGGCCCTGAAGGAAGCCGGGTTCGAAACCATCATGGTCAACTGCAACCCGGAAACCGTATCCACCGACTACGACACGTCCGACCGGTTGTACTTCGAACCCTTGACGGCGGAAGACGTCATTGCGTTGGTGCGCACCGAACAGACGCGCGGCGATTTTCATGGCGTCATCGTTCAGTTTGGCGGTCAAACGCCGCTTAAATTGGCCGAAGCCCTGGAAGCGGCGGGCATTCCCATTCTCGGCACCTCGCCGGACGCCATCGACCTTGCCGAAGACCGCGAGCGCTTTCAACAATTGCTGCGCACGCTGGGCTTGAAACAGCCGCCGAACGGCACCGCGCAGTCCGCCGAGGAAGCCCTGAAAATCGCCGAGGAGATCGGCTATCCGGTGCTGATCCGTCCATCCTACGTCCTGGGTGGCCGGGCGATGGAGCTTGTTCATGACGCCGATGGCCTGCAACGCTACATGACCAACGCGGTTCGCGAATCAGGTCACCGCCCGGTTCTTGTCGATCATTTTTTGAATGACGCCATCGAAATCGACGTGGACGCCATCGGCGATGGCGACGATGTCTTCGTCGCCGGCGTGATGGAGCATATCGAAGAGGCCGGCATCCATTCAGGGGACAGCGCCTGTTCGTTGCCGCCCAACACCTTAACCGCGCCGGTGATCGCGGAAATAAAACGCCAGACCGCATTGTTGGCCAAGGGCCTTGATGTGATCGGGTTGATGAATGTCCAGTACGCCGTCAAGGACGACGAAATATTCATCATCGAAGTCAACCCCCGCGCCAGCCGCACCGTTCCCTTCGTCGCCAAGGCGACCGGCGTCCCCATCGCCAAGATCGCCGCGCGCGTGATGGCGGGCGAAAAACTGGCCGACTTCGATTTAAACGCCGAGGCCGCGGGAACCCACGTCGCGGTGAAGGAAGCGGTTTTCCCCTTCAACCGGTTTCCCGGCGTCGACGTCATGTTGGGGCCGGAGATGAAATCAACCGGCGAAGTCATGGGGATCGATACCGATTTTGGCCACGCCTTCGCCAAGGCGCAACTCGGCGCGGGCGTGAATTTGCCCCTGGAGGGCACGGTGTTCATTTCCGTTCGAGACACCGACAAGGTCGCCGTTGAGCCCCTGGCGCGGCAACTTATCGACATGAACTTTCGCATACTGGCGACCAGCGGCACGGCCCGGGAACTGCAAAAAGAAGGCATTGACGTCACTGTCGTCAACAAGGTTCTGGAAGGTCAGCCGCATATCGTCGACGCCATGATCGACGGCGCGGTCGATCTGGTCCTGAACACCACCGAAGGCAAGAAAGCCATTGAGGACAGTAAGGGCTTGCGGCGCACCGCGTTGATGCGCTCGATTCCATATTTCACGACCCTGGCGGGCGCCCGCGCGGCGGTGACCGCGATCAAGGCCTTGAAACAGGGGCCTCTTGAAGTCAGGCCCCTCCAATCCTATTTTAACACCTCATTTTAACGCACCGACCTATCGAAGGTTGGAACCTGTGCTAAAATGAACTGGCCCGAAAGGTCAAAGCGAAAGGTCAAAGAACGTGGAATGAATTGACTTCCCCGCTCTGTTTCTGCATCGCCCATTGTTAAATGTAACTCCGTAACGGAAAAACGATAATGCAAAAAGTTCCAATGACGGCAGGTGGCTACGCTGATCTGCAAACCGAATTGAAACAACTAAAAACTATTGACCGACACGCCGTCATCAAGGCGATCGCCGAAGCGCGCGAACATGGCGATCTGTCGGAAAATGCTGAATATCACGCGGCGCGGGATAAGCAGAGCTTCATCGAAGGCCGCATCCTGGAGCTTGAGGACAAAATCAGTCGGGCCGAAGTCATCGATTTCAAGCGATTCGACGGCGAGCGGATTCAGTTTGGCGCGACGGTGACGATCGCCGATGAGGACACCGACGAGGAGACCACCTATCAAATCGTTGGCGAACACGAAGCCGACGTATCCGCCGGACGCTTATCGCTCACCTCGCCAATTGCGCGGGCGCTGATCGGTAAATCGGTCGGCGATTCGGTGGAAGTCGTCACCCCACGCGGGCAAAAGGATTACGAAGTCGTCCAGGTCCAGTTCGTTTAACACCGTGGCGAAGCGCGTCGCTTCTAACATCACGGCGAAGCGGAACGCTTCGTTCAAAGTCAGACCCGGTAACGCCGAGCCAGGTAAAGCCGAGCCTGAACGGTCAGCCGTCTTCGTCGGCCTCGATAGGCGCGCCCGACACCTGTTTGGACCGGCGGATCGCCAAGGCCGATTTGACATGGCTGACATTGGGTGCGGACGTCAATTCCAGGGTCAGAAACCGGTTGTAGGCGTCCCAATCGCGAGCAACGACCTTCAACAGAAAATCGGCTTCTCCCGCCAGCATGTGGCATTCCCGCACCAGCGGCCAATCGCGCACCAACGTCTCGAATGCGACGAGATCGGCTTCGGCCTGGCTGGCCAATCCGACCTGGGCGAACACGGTGACGCCAAACCCGAGCATCTCCGGATTCAAATCGGCGTGATACCCGTTGATGTACCCGGCTTCTTCCAGCGCCCTAACCCGTCGAAGACACGGCGGCGCGGAAATGCCCGCCCGCGCGGCGAGTTCGACATTGGTCATGCGCCCGCTTTCCTGAAGGTCACGCAAAATTTGCCGGTCGATTTTGTCGAGTTTGATTCGGGGCATGGCGAAGGCGGTGTTTCAAATTGGGTTTCTTGGTGAATGGGTAATAATATTACAATGCTCGCGACCTCCTGCAAACACCCAAGTAGAGGACGGCGATGACAAGCCCATCTGATCGGGTCGAACCACAGGTATGGGTGGTCACGGACGGCAAGGTCGGAATCGTCAACCAGGCGGTCGGTCTGGCGGAAGCGACCGGGTTTGCGTTCATCGAGAAAGTTATCGCGTTGCGCGCGCCATGGCGTTGGCTGCCCGCCAGTCTTTGGCCTCCGGGACTGCTCGGAATCAGCGCCGACGGTGACCAATTGACGCCGCCCTGGCCCGACATGGTTATATCCTGCGGTCGTCAATCGATTGGTCCGGCGCGGGCGATCAAAGCGAAATCCGGCGCCTTTCATGTTCATATTCAACACCCGCGCATGCCGGTTTTGTCGTTTGACCTGCTGGTTGTCCCCGAACATGACCGCCTGAACGGTGACAATGTCGTGGCGACGCGCGGCGCCATTCATCGC
>JABJJH010000619.1 GCA_018660965.1 Rhodospirillaceae bacterium
ACCCTCATGACCGATAGAAACAACGAACTCGCGGGCAAGGTCGCGATTGTCACGGGCAGCGCGCGCAACATTGGCCGCGTCACGGCGGAAGAACTGGCCCGGGGCGGCGCGTCGCTCGTTATCAATTCGGTCCAGGCGAAGGATCTTTGCGACGAGGTCGCCGACGGCATCCGCGCGAACGGCGGCAAAGCGATCACATTCATGGCCGATGTGCGCGATGCGGACGCGGTGCAGGCCATGGCCGACGCCGCGACGGCGGAATTCGGCGGTGTCGATATCATGATCCATAACGCGGCCGTGCGCTCCAACATTCCGTTCGACGACCTGGACTGGGAAACCTTCAAGACGAGCGTCGATATCTCGATTCAAGGCGCCTTCAACCTGGCCAAGGCCGTTCTGCCTTCCATGAAACAACGCGGCGGCGGCAGCATCATCGGCGTCGGCGGCATGTCGTCCCTGGCGGGATCGCCCGGCCGTTCACATGTCATGGCGGGCAAGATGGGCCTGAACGCCTTTATTCGTGGTCTGGCGCTGGATTTGGCCGGCGACAATATCCGCGCCAATCAGGTTGTCGTGGGGTCGTTCGACACTGTGCGCGAAGGCAATCCGTCCTCTGCGTCGGTCCCGGCGGCGACGGCGCGGGCGAACGCGGCGAAAATACCGCTCGGACGCCTCGGCGCACCGCAGGACATGGCCAACCTGATCCGGTTTCTGGTTGGGCCCGGCGCATCCTACATCACCGGGCAAACCATGCATTCCAACGGCGGCGGTTACATGAATCTGTAGAACGCTTTCAATCCCTGGGCATCGCATTGAAAGCGATGCTCATACGGTTCGTTTCACTTTCGAACGGATTGATGCCGTGGTGAAAGTAGGACGGAAACAACACCATCAGGCCTTCCTCGGCGGGAATGCGCACGGATTCCGACACCACCGGTCGCTGTGAGAACTGCAGGAACCGGTAGAATTCGACATGACCGGGAAATTCGACGGCCTGTCCCGCCTCGTCTAACGGGGCGGTAAACGCCGGGACGCGCGGATAGTAGATCCCGCTTACCCAACCATGTGGGTGAATGTGGGGAAATTGGTATTCAAACGTTTTCGCCCGCGTCGCCCATACGAACAAATCCCACCGTTCGGGTTTATAGGCGGTGTAAGGATGGTTCGAATCGTCGGGTAGTTGCGCAATATATCGGGCCACGGCCTCGTTGATGATTCTTTCCAGCTCGATCATCGGGCCTTGTGCGTCATCGACAAGGTTCACCGTCTGGCGCTCATTGCCCGGTTGATCGGGAAAATTCACCGCGTGGTCATAGATGGCGTTATTGAAGGCGGCCAAATCGCTATAGTCGGCTGGCGTCCGCACCGTCAGCGGCATCATGAAGCGGCCAAAATCCAGCAGGCGCCGAACTTCGTCATTCTGGCCAACACCCGCCAAGGCGCCATTGATCATCGCCAGGGCGGTAACGCCTCGCGGGTTCAGTGAAAGACTCGTCTCGAAAGCGTCCAAGGCGGCGGCGTGTTCGTCATTGGCCAGAAGCGCGCCGCCAAAACAATTATAATCGTCAAAATCTGGACCTGCGACATCCTCGACAGCGCGCCGCCCCGCCGCCACGGCGTCATCGTCTTTCCCGATAGCCATATACGTCATGCACAAATTGCACGCGGCCTTGGGAAACGCCGGGTCCTGTTCCAGCAGCCGTTGGAAAACCCCAATTGCATCCTCAAACCGGCGCGCCTCGCGTAGCAGGGCGCCAAGATTGGCCAGGGCGACCGGGAATGCCGGCCCGCCCGCCTTTTGAAAACTTTCGATGGCGTCACCAAATTTGCTGGCGACCCATTGCGCGCCGCCCAAATGGTTCAAGAGGCGCACATTTTTCGGATAACGCGCCGCAGCGTCCGAAAGCACGGAGACGGCCTGGTCAAATTCGTGCATATCCAGGTGCGCCAGTCCAAGCGACAACGCCGCTTCCGGCGTCGCTGTCGCCATCTTCAACGCAGACTTGCATGCGTCCACGGCGGCGGATGGATCACCGGCCAACTGAAGAAATCCGCCGAGCAATTCCCAGGACTCCGCCGCGCGTTCATCGGAAAAGCGAAGCCGGTCGATGACGGCTGCCAGAATATCCTTGCTGGCGAGTTTTCGCGGCCGGTCAAACGAGGCGTCCCCGGGCCGATTTGAAGGATGAAGGTAGTCCGGTCTTTCGCCCAACACGGATTCGTAAAGTTCAAACGCAACGTCCGCTCGATCTTCGCCATGCGCCGTCAACGCCGCTTCAAGCGTTGCGTCGATTGACGTCACGCCGCCGCCTCCGCCCCGGCGTCGACATCGGATACGGTGGTGCGGATCATGTGACGTCGATATTTTTGATCGTCGAACGGCTGACCGCGATGCAACATGCAGCGATTGTCCCACATGACAAGGTCGTGTTCGCGCCATGCGTGACGGTAAACCCGATCCGCCGCCGTGGTCGCGTCGATTAATTCCGCGATCAATGATTTGCCGTCCTCGACCGGCATCCCAACGATGTGGGCTGCGTGTGAGGCGAGGTAAAAGGACTTTTCGCCCGTCGCCGGATTGGCCTTGACCATCGGGTGAGGAACCGGCGGCAATTCGTCCCGTTCGGCGCTCGACGCCAAATCCTTATCGATCTGGTTTCGGGAATTCGCAAAGCTGTGCATGACGACCTTGCCTTCGATGTGCTGTTTTGTTTCGTCAGGCAGGGCGGCGTAGGCGGCTCGCATGCTGGCGAATTCGGTTTCCGCGCCCACCGACGGCACAACGCGTCCCGACAGCAGAGACGCCAACGCCGGTGTCTTTTTGAATGAACTATCCGTATGCCACAGGCTGTTCGCGCGGTGCGACCCGTGCAAGCGATGCTCCGGTGGCGCGATTGCCCCATCCGGCCCCGCGTCGGGATCGACATTTGTCAGGATCACCAGTTCAGTGCCTGCGCCGAGCGCACCGATTTTGGTCAATTCCAACGGTCCGAAGCGCCGACTGAAGGCAAGTTGTTGTTCGTCGCTCACCGGCTGGTCATGAAACACCAACAGTGAATATTTTTCGAACGCCGCGCGAATTTCCGCGAAAACATCATCGGCCAGGGGCCCGGTCAGATCGACATCGCCGACGATCACGCCAAACAGCGGATGAAGCGGCTCAAAATTTGTCATGACAAAACCTTTTAAAAGTTTGATGCGGGTATGTTGAAGGCTCCCGTAATTCCTGGCAAGTCCCGGAAATGCGCAACGCCGCGATCATTCGTGTATTTTTTAAGGTGCGCCCGTATTCTGCACGACACGGATATTCCAATAAGGGCGGTTAACGGATCATGGTTCAAATACGCATCGGGTTTATCGGCGACAGCATCACCCATGGCACGGGCGACGAAACGCTGCTCGGCTGGCCATACCGCGTCGGACAGGCGGAAGTCGCGCGAGGGCACGACATCACGGTCTACAATCTCGGCATTCGCGCCGACACCTCCGAACTGGTCGCGGAGCGCTGGGAAGCGGAATGCGAGGCGCGGCTACGGTCGGGCGTTCCCGGCGCGACCATATTCGCCATCGGCATCAACGACAGCGCCCACGAAAAGAGCGCTACGAAGGACGGACAGCGCGTTGAACTCGACCGCTCGCTCGACATCATCGGCGACATGCTGACCAGCGCCCGGACGTTCGGCCCCGTCTTGTGGGTTGGCCCGACGCCGGTTATCGAAGACATGATGCCGCTCGCCCGCCTACCAGGCGTGGTCTACGACTTTCGAAACGACGTCATCAGTGACTACAACCAGGCCTATATTACGAAAGCTGCGGAACTCGCCACGCCCTATCTCGATCTCTTTACGCCGCTCGGCGCCGACCCGGCCTGGGAAGCGGCGTTGCGGAAATCCGACGGTCTGCACCCAAATTCAGACGGCTACGTGTTAATGACCGAACACATCGGCGCCTGGGCGGGGTGGCGCGCCCTGTTCGACGGATAACGCGCTCACTTCGTCATCTCGATGCCTTCGTAGCCGTTCGCCGCGACCTCATCGCATTTGACTTTGTAACGGTCGAAGCCGCCGACATAGGGCATGAAAACACGCGGCTTGCCCGGAATGTTGGCCCCCACATACCAGGAATTCGCGCGCGGATAGAGCGTCGAATCTGCGATTTCGTTCACATGCTCTACCCACGAATCCTCCGCCTCGACGGTCGCGTCAACCCGCGACAGGCCGCGATCACGCGCCGTTTGAATACAATCGGCGATCCAGTCGGTATGTTGTTCAATCGCGACGACCATATTCGCTTTCACCGAGGGGCTGCCCGGTCCCGTGATAACAAACATATTAGGAAACCCGGCGACCATCAGACCCAAAAAGGTCCGCGGACCCGCCGCCCATTTTTCCTGCATCGTGAGGCCCGTTGTGGTGCGCACATCTATGTCCAGGATCGCACCCGTCATGGCGTCGAACCCTGTCGCGAAGATGATCGCGTCGAGTTCATATTCACCATCCGCCGTGCGGAGCCCCGATGGGGTAATTTCCTCGATTGGCGCGGACCGCACATCGACAAGCGTTACATTGTCCCGGTTGTAGGTTTCATAATATTCGGTATCGAGGCAGATGCGCTTGGTGCCAATCGGATGGTCTTTCGGCGCCAGAAGCTCGGCAGTTTCAGGGTCTTGAACCATTTCTCGAATGCGCGCGCGCACGAATTCCGACGCGGTTTCGTTTGACTCCTCGTTTACCAGCAAATCCTTATAGGAAAACAGGTAGCTTATCGTGCCGCCCTGGGCCCATTTCGCCGCATATTTCGCTTCACGTTCCTCGGGCGACGCCTCAATGGCGCATTTTTCAGGCGGCGGGTAGCCCGCAATGCCGAACGGCGTGAAATAAGCCGCCTTCCGGCGCGCCGCGTAGTCGGCTTTATGGTCTCGCACTTCGCCTTTTGGCAACGGACCATTGCGCGCGGGCAGGCTGTAATTCGCTGTGCGCTGAAAAACATGGAGATGTTTCGCCTGCTTCGCCACATTGGGAATCATCTGGATGCCGGTCGAACCCGTGCCGATGATCCCAACTCGCTTGCCGCTAAAATCCACGTCTTCTTTTGGCCATAGGCCGCTGTGGTAATGCTCGCCTTGGAAATCCACCAGCCCTTTGAAATCAGGCACGCGCGGCGTCGATAGATTACCGCTCGCCATAATGCAGAATCGCGCCGTGACCTTGTCGCCCCGGTCGGTTTCCACGACCCAAAGGTTCGCCTCTTCGTCGTATAGGGCCGAGGTGACGCGCGTTTCCAACTGGACGTCGCGCCGCAGGTCAAATTTGTCGGCGACATGATTGATGTAGCGCAGGATATCCGATTGCTTCGAATAACGATCAGGCCAATTCCATTCCTGCTGCAAATCTTCGGAGAAGGCATAGGAATATTCCATACTTTCCACGTCGAAACGCGCGCCCGGATAGCGGTTCCAGAACCAGGTTCCGCCAACCCCGTCGCCAGCCTCGAAAACCTTAACGCCAAATCCCATACCGCGCAGACGATGCAAGGCGTACAGTCCGGCGAACCCGGCGCCAACGACGACGACATCAAAATCCATCACACCCGGTTCGCTCGCCTCAACCGGCGTTTTCCGCGCTTCGGCCATGAAATGTCTCCTTCTTCGATCAGACCACAAGCCTATTGTTCTCGTGACGCCACCGCAACGGGTGACGCAAAAAATTCATATACGCAGGCCATTATGTCCGCGTATCATCATGTATCAGTTGTAACGAGGACGGGGATCGTAATCGTGAGCATGACGCAAACAGCGGACGACGCCGCGCCAAAATTCTTCCAACCGCGCCGATTGGGCCACGTAAACCTCGTGGTCGCCGACGTTGAACGTTCCATGGATTTCTACATGCAGGTCGTGGGGCTCGAAGAAGCCTATCGACGACCGCAGGTGAAAGCTGGATTTTTGAGCAACGGCGCCACCCATCACGACATCGGCATGGTCGAAAGCGGCGGGCCACTTGGACATGGTCGGCCAGCGGGCCTCAACCACACCGCCTTCGAACTCGAAACGGAAGTCGACCTTGTCGACGGCTACGAGCGCGCAATCGCCGCCGGGGTAAAATTCGAACGCACCGCCGACCATGACATCGCGCATTCGGCCTATGGCGCAGATGCGGATGGCAACGAATACGAAATTTACGCCGACGTGATCTACGACTGGCGCGCCGCGCGGCATGGCGTTGTGACCAAGCCGAAACCCAATTGGGCCCCGGGCCTCACTCCACCGCATGCCGAGCGAAATTATCACGCCGATCCTGAAATTCGCCGCGTGGAGGACGCGGTGTTTCATCCCCTCGCCGCGACCCACGCCGTTCTGGCTGTCGAAAATTTCGAGGCCGCGTTCGACGACTACCACGACGTTGTCGGTCTCGGTCTTGTGGCGGGAGGGCGCGAAGCGGCGTTCGCGGTGTTCGGCGGCACGTGCGGAACGCGAAGCCTTGGCCTCTTTCGCGCCGACAGTGGGCGCCAACCGGGGCTTCAACATGTCGGCTTCAAAGTTGCCGATGACGCCGATTTGGACGACTCGATCCAACGCGCCGCCAAAGCCGGTGTGGCGATTGAAGGGACATTCGACCATCCCGCAAGGCGCGGCGTGTTTATCCGCGATATCGACGATATTCGTTTGCAATTTTACGTCGACCGCACACCCGGCGCAGCCGCCCTACATAGCGCCTATATCGACACGGCGCTGTTCCTGGCCTGACGATGGCGGCGCCAAGACATGTAGAGATCGCGGGCGGTGGATTCGCGGGCCTGGCGACGGCGACGGCGTTTCGCCAACGCGGGTGGACGGCGCGAATCCACGAAACCGCGCCCGAACTTCGTTCCTTCGGCGCCGGCATATTTATCTGGGAGAACGGGCTGCGCGTGCTCAAGGTTCTCGGCGCCTATGAGGCCGTCATCGACAACGCCCATGAAGCCCCCGCCTATGAAGGGCGGAACGAACACAACGAGCGGATTAGCTATCATACCCTTGACGGTGATTGCCGCATGTTGACCATGACCCGCCAACATCTTTACGCGGCGATGTTGGCGGCGGCGGAACGCGCCGGGGTGGAATTCGAAACCAGTTCAGAGATCATCGCCGCCGACCCGGATGGCGCCCTGATCGGCGCCAACGGTCGCGAATACCAAGGCGATCTGGTGGTGGGCGCCGATGGCGTGAATTCCAAGGTTCGCACATCCTTGGGCGTCGCGACGGAACGGGAAACCTTCACCCACGGCGTGATCAGAGTCCTCGTGCCCCGTGGAGCCCACGACCTCGCCGAGACAAATCCCGACAACGTCATAAATTTCTGGGCGCCGCGATTGAAAATCCTCTATGTGCCCTGCACCGAGGACATCTTGTACATGGCGATGATGGTCGCCAGGGACGACGTCGAAGCCACCACTATCCCGGTGAACAAGAAGGTATGGTGCGAAGAGCTGCCGTTCCTCGCGCACATTATCGAGAGAATTGGCGACGACGGCCGCTACGACGACTACGAAACGACAAAGTTGGAGCGAATGTCCGTCGGCCGGGCCGTGCTTGTTGGCGATTCGGCCCACCCGATGCCACCAACGCTTGGCCAGGGGGCTGGCTGCGCGATCATGAACGCGCTGGGCCTCGCCGTCGCAATCGACGAAGCGGGCGACGATATACGCGCCGGGCTCGACGCCTGGGAGCGCCGCGAGCGGCCCCTCACCGATCACACCCAGGATGTCTCCGGTCTCTATGTCCGTTCTCGCGCCGGTTCCGACGGTAGCGACAAATGGGATGACGCGGCGATGCGCACCGCGCGTCATGTTCCAACGGGAACCGAAGGCGTCGTATTTTAAGCGACGGCGAAAGCCACCCCATGTCGCGATTATCTCACGACAAACACCCTGTATGGCGTCCAAAGGGCCATGCTAGTTTCCCTGGAACGTAAAAGGGGAAAGCCATATGCGGTACCGAGAACTTGGGGTGTTGGAACACGATCGGAACAGGGCGACGCCCGGTGTGACATTGATCGTCCGGTTGCGCGGGAAAGGGGCCTATCTGATCGGCATGAACGGCGAAGTCCTGCACGAATGGAACTTTCCGCTCGTGCCGGGCAACCACGTCTATTTGATGGAAAACGGCAACTTGCTGTGGAGTGGTCAATCGGAAGAGAACGGACCGTATAATGGCGAGGCGCATTCCCGGTTCGAAGACGGTGAAGGCCCCTCGTTAAAAGGCGGGCGCGGCGGCGTCCTTCGCGAAATCGACTGGGACGGCAATATCCTGTGGGAACACGTCAATCTTGACCAGCACCACGATTGCCGCCGCTTGGCGAACGGAAACACGCTCTTTCTGGGTTGGGAGTGTCAACGCCGGAGTAAAAATACACCATTGGCCGGAGTAAAAGTACACCACTTTGTATGATGTAATACTCGGTGTTGCGGGTTGTCCCGTTAGTCCATAGGA
>JABJJH010000624.1 GCA_018660965.1 Rhodospirillaceae bacterium
CACTACGCGGAGCGAATGGCGTAGTCGCGCCTACGCTCTTCGATACATAATCACGTTCACAGTCGCCGCGACGGCGGTGCCGTTGATTGCGTGGGTTCACGCCGAATGGAGCTTTGATATTTTATTCACTGTGATGGCTATAGGCGCGACAGGCACTTTCGCGACAGTTCTCCTGCTGCCCAGAGCAATCGCCGAACCGTGACTTGTTTCAAAGTTTAGCGCCAAATCAGACAATGTCATCTATGACGCCCGCGCCTATCTTCGATGTGTTATAAATGGCGTGGCGACCACAATGGCGCCAAAGCGACTTGAAAGAGGCGACCACGATATGAGCAAAGCCAGGGCGCGCCTACGGGCAAAGGCGAAAGCCGCGCAGAAGTCCGAGAAGCGGGCCGCCACCGCCGATCACCCCGAGAAAAAATCGCACCCGGGCCAGTTTGATCCGGGAACAAGCACAATAAAAAGCCCCCAAATGAACGCCAACCCCCATAATGCGGCGGGGGCGAAATGGGGCGCCGCCCGGTCTCGGTAAATAGCGGTCGCGGTAAATAGGCGAATGCCTGGGGGGATTCCGAAATGGAAGAGTTGAAATTTGACCGTGACGCCATGGGGCGCCTGGCCAAGGCGCTGGCGTTTATCTGCGGGCCTGATAATCCGACGACGGTCGCCCTCCAGGCGGCGTCCGCGAGTGGTTCCGAACGAGACATTACAAAAGCACGCAAACTGTTTCTCAGCTTGAAGCCGGGAGACCGCCAAGCCGCATTAACGATGCTCGCCGATTGATTGGCGCTGCGCCGGGTCGGTTTGACCAATTCGAATTTATTTCCGGTATTTCCCCGGTATTTCCAGTCAAATCGGACGTAAACCGGCGGCGGCGGTTTCGGTAAGTAATGACCCTGAACGGTCCTTCGGCAATGCGTCAACGGGCTCGGGTTGAAACCGGAGAGGCAATTTGTTATACATTGGGCGCTCTCTTGGGCGGTGGACCGGTCTTTCGATTGGTCGAGCGTTTTCGTTAAATCGTCCAGGCGGTGGGCGCGTTGGGGATATCCCCTTACTACCTGCGCGGCACGCGTTCGCGTCAGGTAGGAAATTCGCAAACGGTAATCGCGCCTTTTGGATCCTTGCTGGGTAAATCCAGCGACTCAGTTTCAGATCCTTTAAATCGCTAAAAAAACTTTAAATCAATGCGGCGAACGACCGGGATTAATTCCGGTCTGGGCGCCGTGTTTAACGCAGTTGCACCGTCGGCGCCGCGCCTTGATGCGTTGCAGCGATAACAGAGTTATGGGAAATCAGATGGATGATATGGCCGCAACCGAACAAGACCATGGGGCGGACCCCCTAAAGGCGCGGGAGACCGACCATTACCAAAAAGAATATGTTCAATCGTTCGTCGAGAAATGGGACGAATTGATCGACTGGGAAGCGCGGGCCGACAGCGAGGGAAAGTTCTTCATCGATATCCTGAAGGCGCGGGGAAAACAGGATGTTCTGGATGTGGCTACCGGGACGGGTTTTCACTCCGTTCAACTCCTTAAGGCCGGATTCGATGTGACCAGCGCCGACGGCAATACGGAAATGCTGGCCAAAGCCTTTAAAAACGGCCGCGACCGGAACTTGCTTCTGCAAACGGTTCATGCCGACTGGCGTTGGTTGAACAAGGACGTACACGGCAAATATGACGCCATAATCTGCCTCGGCAATTCCTTTACCCACCTGCACGATGAGCTGGATCGGCGCCGGGCCCTGGCGGAATTTTACGCCGCCCTGAAATGGGATGGCATCTTGATCATGGACCAGCGGAATTACGACAGCATCCTGGACCATGGTTTTTCAACCAAACACAAATATTACTATTGCGGGGACCAGGTGTCCGCCGAACCAGAACACGTGGACGACGGTTTGGCGCGGTTTTGTTACACCTTTCCCGACGGTTCCAAATACCACCTGAATATGTTTCCGCTGCGTAAATCCTATACGCGCAATCTTATGCAGGAGGTTGGGTTTCAGCGGATCAAGACGTACGGCGATTTTCAGGAGACCTATCAGGAAAACGATCCCGACTTCTTCATTCACGTGGCGGAGAAAGCACATCATGACGCGTAGCACGCGATCCCAGGCTGTGGAAATAGCCGAGGAATATTACGACTCGACCGAGGCGGACGCGTTTTACCTGAACGTCTGGGGCGGCGAGGACATCCACATTGGACTCTATGACGCGCCGGGCGAGGACATCGCGACGGCGAGCCGCCGCACGGTCGAAACCATGGCCCGGCAGTTAGGCGATCTGACGGCCGAGACCCGGGTCATCGATCTCGGCAGCGGCTACGGCGGCGCGGCGCGTTATCTGGCCGCCACTTTCGGCTGCCACGTCGACTGCCTGAACCTGAGTCGAACCCAAAACGAACTG
The DNA here is from genome assembly GCA_018660965.1 of Rhodospirillaceae bacterium. Classification (GTDB taxonomy): domain Bacteria; phylum Pseudomonadota; class Alphaproteobacteria; order UBA8366; genus JABJJH01. Next base: position 2,414 of record JABJJH010000624.1, read on the forward strand.
AACCGGAAGAATAACGGGGAAGCCGGCGTCACGGCGCTGATTGACGTCATCCACGGCAGTTACGAAGACATTCCCGCACCCGACGCCAGCTATGACGTCGCCTGGTCACAGGACGCCATCCTTCATTCCGGCGACCGCCCCCGCGTCCTTGATGAAATCAACCGTGTTTTGAAACCCGGCGGCCAGGTCATCTTCACCGACCCCATGCAGGCGGACGACTGCCCCGATGGCGTCTTGCAACCGATTTTGGACCGCATTCACCTGGAAACCCTCGCATCCTTCGGATTTTACCGTTCAGAACTCAGCGCGCGTGGTTTCAAGGAAGTCGCGGTCTCGCCCATGCTCGATCACTTGCGCACGCATTACACCCGTGTCGGCGAGGATTTGCAAAGCCGCTACGATGACATCGTCGATCTGTCTGGCAAGGAATATGTCGACAATATGCTGCGCGGTTTACAGCACTGGGTGAACGGCGCCGACAAGGGCCATCTCGCCTGGGGCATCGTGCAGTTTCAAAAGGCGGCGTAACCGGGATAACGGGGACACAGCCCGCTCAATCTTCGCTGCAATTTTCAAGGGCTCCCTAAGCTGTTCGCAAAGGGGCGATCTTCGACGCCCAAACTTGCGCGGACCTTAGCCAGGCTTAACCACTTTGGGGTCCTTGCGACCACATGCCATTTGCGCGGCCATCAGCTTGGGGCGATGTTGGAATTTTTTAAATTACGTCCGCTTCGCCTCTGATACCGGAAGTTCATACCGGCGCTGCCGAAGTCGCAAGTTGACCCAAGGCGGTCCTCGGGAACATTGACGGTCGTCTAGACAGGCAGGCCGGCCTTGCGAAGTCCATCGAGGTATTTAATCTGGTCATTTTGGTCCTTGAACTTTAGCCGAGACCAATAGGCCCGCCAGCGTTCTAGTTCGTCCTTGCCAGGGGCACTTGGTATATTAGGCATGAGTTCGCGTACTTCGGCGGCTGCGGCTCTGGCCTGTGCGTCCTGGCCTAATTGGGCATAACACGCTGCTATCTAAGCCGGACGGAATAGGCCACGGCCATTTACCTTGCAGAAGGCGGCAAGCGCCCGCTCGTACCGTCCGGTAATATATTCGGCTATACCGATGAAGTATAGGCAGTTTTCCGGTGCCAGCGGGTTAAGGCGCATGGCCTCTATAGAGCATTTGATACTATCAACCGGACGGCCACTCCTGGCGAGGATACCACTCTTTAGGCAAAGGTTGTGGTAGTCGTTCGGGTTAAGCTCGAGGGCCTTTTCCATATGCACTTCCGCCAGTTCATGTTGGCCGCGCCAGAGATAGGTCAAGGATAGGGCATAGCGTGCCGGACTATCGGCATCGTCGAGTGCGACGGCTTTTCGTGCAAGATCATAGGCACGGTCCAGCGTTGCCTCGGGCGTTTCGGACCAACTTGCCACATACTCGTGTAAAAAACTGATCGACATCCCCGCATAGGCCGATGCGTATTCGGGATCAAGCTCCAGCGCCTGCTCGAAGTGCCGGCGCGCTTCAAATTCACCGTCCCGGGTATAACGGTTCAGGCATCTGCGGCCTCTGAGTACGCAGTCATATGCGATCGGGTCGTCGGTAATCTTTTCAGTCACGCGGCGTATTTCCAGTTGTTCGACTTGGCCGGCCAAAGAGGCGACGATGATGTCGGTGATCTCGTCTTCGACGGCGAAGATGTCGTCAAGATCGCGGTCGTAATTCTGGGCCCAAAGATGTTGACCGGTCGCTGCATCGACGAGCCGAGCTGTTACCCGCACGCGGTTGCCAATCTTGCGAACACCGCCTTCAACGATATGGGCTACACCGAGGACGCGGCCAATCTCACGCAAATTGGTGGTTTGGTCCCGTACCACCAGGATCGATTTAACGCCGATCACGAGTATATCGCGGAACCGGCTAAGGCCGGCAATGATGTTTTCGGTCAAGCCCTCGGAGAAATAGGATTGATCTGGATCGCCGCTCCTGTTCTTAAAGGGCAACACGGCAATTGACGGTTTGGCGGGGAGCGGAGGTGCCTTGTCCATGGAAGCAGTCACCGTGATTAAGTCGCTGTTGCTCTGTTCGCGATTGACTGGGCGCCGCCTTTTACCCTTTATCGCTTCAAACAGAACAACGGTCTCATGGCTTGGCCCAACTCCCAATTCCTGCTCCAATAGTTCACGACAAACGATGAATTGTTGGAGCGCCGTATTTTCCCGCCCTCGCGCTGCGTATGTTCTCATCAAGGCCCGGTGGGCGACTTCGTTAGTGGGATCCAAATCCAGCAGCCGCGAGGCCAGAACAATGACTTTCTCTCCTTCGTCTGCTTCTTCTAACTCCTTGATTAAAAGCGTGATCGCCTTGCCGCGAAGTCGTTCTCGTAGTGGCCGCAACCAGGTTTCAAAGTCTTTTTCCTTTATTTTGGCGCTATCCAAAAGATCACCCTGATAGAGATCTAGCGCCCGTTTCCGATCCCCAAACCCACTCGATTCACTCAACTCCTCGAATTCACGGGCATCGATCGTGACTCTAACGGCGTCTATTGCGACATTCGTGGCATTCGTTTGTAGGCAATCATAATTGGACCCAAGCACTCTGCGGATCGATGCGAGAGACTGACGTAAACTGGCCTGTGCTTGTTCTTCGTCTCTCTCCCCCCAAAAAAGATCGATCAGTTTTTCGCGCGATAAACCTCGCGCCCCATTCATGGCAAGCGCCGCCAATACCGCCTTGTTCTTGCGCGGCAACGGAAATTCCTCGCCGTCCGTAGTGCGGATCGAAAATGTCCCAAGCAACCGGATGTCTAGTTTTCTCAAAATTCCATATCTCACTCACGCCCTTCCAGAGCAAATCAACAATTTAATTTACGAAAAAATCACGCAACGGCAAACAACAAATTTCTCTCGCCGAGCGACATTCAATCAAAGCTGCTAATCGGGCCGAAGTAGGAACGAACCGACATGAGATAGCCGGTGACAACGATACGGTTCTCGAATTCGAAGACCCATTACACCATGAGGGGAGGCCAGAATGACAACAGAACAAACAATAATTCCGTCGCGCGCGGCGATTGACAATATTAGAGCGGCCACATTTACGCCTATGGCGGTTCGCGCCGCATTGCAGCTTAGCTTATTCACGCCACTGGCACGCGGCCCAATGACGACAGTGGAATTGGCCGCTGCACTTGACGTCAGGCCACGAAGGCTCGAAGCCCTCCTGTATCAACTTGTTTTGTCCGAGTTCCTCACTGTAAGCGATGGACGTTTCGCCAACACGGACATGGCGGCATATTATCTTGTGGAAGGCGCGCCAACTTATATCGGCGGCATTCACGGTGTTTGGACCGAAAATTTTAATGCCTTAATGCAAACCGCCGAATCAATTCGTACCGATACGCCACAAAACAAAATTGATTTCTCGAGCATGTCTCAAGAAGAACTTGGTGATTTCATGCGGGGTATGCACGCTGGGTCTGTGGCGTTTGGGCGCAGTTTGTCGAAGCAACCTCAATTCGCTGACGCGCGGAATCTGGTGGATATTGGCGGTGGGACAGGCGGAATTTGTATTGCCCTGTGCGAAGAGCACCCACGGCTTCACGCGACGTTGGTCGATTTACCCTCCGTCATCCCCATTGCCGCAGAAATGGTGGAAGCAGCAGGGCTAGCGGACCGGATTACGGTTAAACCCTTCGATATTCTGAACAATCCGCTAGAGGGGGAGTTTGACGTTGCGACCGCGCGCCATTTTTTCCAAGTCTTGTCCGCCAAACAATGTAGCAAGGCAGCGCAAAATATCGCCGCTGGCCTCACGCGAGATGCTACGCTTTATGTCAATGGCATTGTCACCGATGATTCCCACTTGTCGCCTACGGAAGCCGTCGGATATGATTTGATCTTTGTCAGTACGTTCGACGATGGCCGTGCGTATACGGAATCAGAATACCGTGTATGGCTAAGCAATGCCGGATTTACCGATTTCTCGCGGGAGCCAAACCCGATGGGCCTTAGTTTGATATCCGCCCGAAAAACCTAACTTTTCGGGCAGCCGTATTTCCGCTTGTGGCCAGAAACAGCTGTGCGTGTGGTTAACCGGGCATGTCCGCTCGTAGAGGACAAAGCCGTCGTGATCATGGGGGACAGTTTCAACGCCTCACTCGCCAGGCATTGGCAGCGTTTCGTTAAATTTCCCCGCCCGCGCGGGAGCCGCCTTGTTTGTATAATCGGCGCCTAAATTAAAACGCGCGACGTTTAAAATTCGCCGCGCATATTGAAATATCCTAATTTAGGATTATATAGCCATTTACGGCTCGACGGCGTAGCACAGCGCCGCCACCCGAAATGCGAATCAATACGAACGCGGCAATTCCAGTACGCGTTCGGAAATATAATTGAGGATCATTTGCGGGCTGACCGGCGCGATGCGCGGCAGCAGCGATTCCCGCAACAGGCGCTCCACGTGGAATTCCTTGGCGTAGCCCATGCCGCCATGGGTCATGACGGCATGCGTTGCGGCCTTGAACCCGGCCTCCCCGCCAAGGTATTTGGTCGCGTTGGATTCCGCCCCGCACGGCAACCCCTTGTCATACAGATAGCCCGCCTTCAACCCCATCAGGTAGGCGGCTTCCAACTCCATCCAGCTTTCCGCCAGCGGGTGTTGAATCGACTGGTTCTGGCCAATGGGCCGGTCGAACACGACCCGGTCCTGGGCGTATTTAACGGCGCGAGCCAGCGCGTTCTGGCCAATGCCGACGGCTTCCATGCCGACCAGAATGCGTTCCGGGTTCAGGCTGTGCAGAATGTAGCGAAAGCCCATGCCTTCCTCGCCAATCCGGTCTTCCAGCGGCACGGGCAATCCGTCGAAAAAGACTTCGTTCGAATCGACCGATTTGCGGCCCATCTTCTCGATTTCACGGATATCGCAGTATTTTCGATCCAAATCCGTGTAAAACAGCGACAATCCGTCGGTCGGACTCTTGCAGTCCTCAATCGCCGTGGTGCGCGCCAACAGCAGGATTTTTTTGGCTTGCTGCGCCGTCGAGGTCCAGATTTTCTTGCCGTTGACGACGTAGCCATTGCCGCTGCGGTCGGCCCGGGTTTTCAACTTTGTCGTGTTCAACCCGGCGTCCGGCTCGGTCACGCCGAAACAGGTAATCAAATTCCCCTGGACCAAGTCGGGTATCCAGCGCTGTTTTTGTTCGTCGGTTCCAAACACGACAATGGCGTGCGGGCCAAAGATATTGATGTGGACCGCCGACGCCGCGCTCATCGCGCCGGGGGCGCGCGCGACCTGATGCATCATCAGGGCCGCTTCGGTGACGCCCAGATTGGCGCCGCCAAATTCTTCCGGCATGGCGATCCCCAGCCAGCCGCCATCCGCCATGGCTTTGTGAAATTCAATCGGGAAATCCCCGGAATGATCTTTCTCGAACCAATATTCATCATCGAACCCGGCGCACAGCTTGGCGACGCTATCGACGATTGTTTCCTGTTGTTCGTTAAGTTGGAGTTCCATGGCTAAAATCTCTGCAAGTGAACGTAATTCGCACGCCGCGATAATAGGGCCAGACGCGCGGCGGGACCATGCCCATTTGCGGCCTGGCGCCCGGTTAATCCTTCAAACTGGGCCAGTCCGGCGCCCGTTTTTCGTTAAAGGCAGCCAGTCCTTCGGCGTGATCGCGGGTTGCGAACAATTGCACGAGTTCGGATTGCGCATAGGCCAGGGAATCGTCCAGATTCATATCCCACATGTGCCGCATGGCGTGTTTGCCGCGGCGCACTGCGGTCGGCGCCTTATTCACGATGCGACCGGTCAGCCAATCCACCTTCGCGTCCAGTTCCGCCAGCGGCGTCACATAGTTGACCAGCCCGATGTCGCGGGCGAACCCGGCGTCGAAAAACTCGCCCGTAATCGCCATCTCGGTCATGATCCGGTGCGGGATAATGCGGCGCAAGGCGGCGACGATCAGAACCGGGAAAAGGCCGATGCGGACCTCCGGCAGGGCGAAGCGGGCGTGGTCCGCCGACACCGCCATATCGCACATCGCCAACACGCCCATGCCCCCGGCCATGGCGTCGCCGTTCACACGCGCGATCAAGGGTTTGGAAAAGGCGTCCGCCGCCAGAAAATAGCGCACCGCGGGATGGACCAGTTCCCGTTCGCCCAACTGAAGCGGGCTGTATTCGGTGTCCGGTTTCAGATCGGCCCCGGTGGAGAACGCCTTGTCGCCCGCACCCGTCAGGACGACCGCCAACACCGCCGGGTCAGAATCGGCGTCGGACAGCGCCGCCGCCATCCGTTCGAACAAGGCGCCGGTGTAGGCGTTGCGCCGCGCCGGGCGGTTGACCGTCAGCCAGCGCACCGCGCCGCGCGTTTCGGTGATTAATGTTTCGTCGCCCATGCCCGCCCCTCCGCGATACTGGTTCAGCGGCCCGCCATGGCCGCGACCAGCGCCAGTATCGTTTCCGCCTGTTTCAAATGCGGCATATCGACCATCTGGCCGTCGATGCCGATGGTGCCAAGGCCCGGGTTCTGGGCGAAGGCGTCGACGATGCGCCGGGCGTGCGCGACTTCTTCATCCGACGGCGTAAAGGCGCGGTTAATCGTTGCGACCTGATCGGGGTGAATGGCCATCTTGCCGACATAACCCGACTGACGCGCCTGCAACGCTTCCGCCTTCAGGCCTTCCTGATCGCGGAAGCTGATATACACCGTATCGACGGGCATGACTTCGGCGGCGCGGCTGGCGGCCAGACACAACGTGCGCGCCAGTTGGTAGGGCGCATCATACGTCCCGTCCGGCAATTTATTGTTCGTGGCGCCCAGGGCAGCGGCCAGGTCTTCCGCCCCCCAGGTCAAGCCGTACAACCGGTCGGTCGCGCCGATGAAACTATCCAGCGTAAACAGCGACCGGCTCGTCTCCGTCGCGACCACGAGAATTTTCGTCGCGCCCAGTTCAATCCCTTCACGGGTTTCCAGCGCAGCCAGCCAATGATCCAGCTTTATCGCATCGTCCGCCGATTCTGTTTTCGGCAGAATGATACCGTCTGGTTTGCCCGGCATGACCGCCGCCAGATCAGGCAACGCCAAATCCGTGTCCAACGGATTGATCCGCACCCAAAGTTGTTGGCGTTGTCGGTCCGGCCGCGCTGTCAGAAGTGCACAAACCATGTCGCGGGCGATTTCCTGCCGGTCGTTCGAAACCGAATCCTCCAAATCCAGGATCAGCGCATCCGCTTCCGACGCGCACCCTTTTTCCATCTTTCGATCACTGTCCCCCGGGACAAAAAGAAACGAACGTAAAATCATGCCGGTTTCCCTTTATGCATAAACGCCGAACGGACGCAGTAGCCGACTTCCTCGTCCCGCTGGTTGAAGGCGCGGTGTTCAAAAACAATGATGCCCGCGTTGGGCCGCGACTTGCTTTCGCGCATTTCCTTCACGGTCGTGGTCGCGCGCAAGGTGTCGCCATGAAACACCGGCTTGTCGAAGCGAACATCGGTCATGCCCAGATTGGCGATAGTCGTGCCCAGGGTCGTATCGCTCACCGACACGCCGATCATCAGCCCAAGCGTGAACAGGCTGTTCACGATGCGCGCGCCGAATTCAGTCTCTTTGGCGAATTCTTCATCCAGATGGAGTGGTTGCGGATTGTGAGTCAGCGCGCTGAACAAAACATTGTCCATTTCGGTGACCGTGCGCGTGATGGCGTGTTCGAACACCATCCCGACCTTGAATTCCTCGTAATACAGACCCGCCATGCAAATTCTCCGTAACCATCCAAAATTATTCGTGTTTTCCGCTGCGATCAAACCGGACCGCAAGCGCGACAACACCGTTCGCACACATTAGGAAGTACGCGTCGAACCCGCAAGGCGCGGAGGTGACACAAAATGGGTGGGCCATTTTTGCTTAATAAAGGATTACTAATTTCGATTTATCACCCAACTGGATGACGCTGGCGTCGCGAGGGTTCTCTAGGTTCTGTCTCGACGGAAACATTCAAACGTTGGGGAAATCATGGAATTATTTATTGGGATAGCGCTTTCACTGATCTGTCTGGTCACCTGCTGCTTTATTGGTCGCCGCATCGAAATTACCGCCGAAGAACGCCAAAACTAAGTCCACGCCACAACTAATCGCTGGCCAATCGGGCGCTCATGCCGCCCTGCGCCTGCCGGTTCATGTGACGGGAAATCAGCAGACTCAGCATCTCGCTGGACCCGTCGCCAATCTGAAACAATTTCGTTTCGCGGTAATACCGCTCCACCGGGTGGTCCTTGGTCAGGCCATGCCCGCCCAGGAACTGCACCGCCTGTTGCGTCACTTCGGTGCAGACGTTGCCCCCAAACAGCTTCGCCATCGACGCCGCCACCGGCGCATCGTCGGTTCCGTCTTGCGCAAGGGCCGCCGCATGATACGACAAATGGCGCGCCGCGGCGATCTTCGCGCCCAGATCAGCCGCACGAAACCGTAGCGCCTGAAATTGCGCCAACGGTTGCCCGAACTGTTCGCGGGTCTGCATGTAGTCCAGGGCGTAATCGATGGCGCCTTGCGCCACCCCGGCGCACCGGGCCCCGTAAATCGCGCGGGTTTTCGCGAACCCCACCTGAATATACTTGAATCCCTCGCCTTCCGCGCCCAACAGGCTGGACGCGGGGACACGGCAATCCTCGAAAATCAATTCGGCGATGGGATTGGCGGTATGCGCGATGGTGTCGAATTCCCGCCCCACCGAAAAGCCCGGCGTCCCGGCTTCGATCAGGAACAGGCTGATGCCGCCGCCGCGCGGCGCGTCCCGGTCCGTTCGCGCAAACAACACAATCAAATCCGCGCGCGCGCCATTGGTGATGAAGATTTTGCGACCGTTGATGACCCAATCGTCGCCGTCCCGATGCGCAAACGTGCTGATTGACGCCGCGTCGGAACCCGCATCCGGTTCGGTCAGCGCGAAGGCGGTGATGCAATCGCCCGACGCCACGCGCGGCAAAAACCGCCGTTGCTGTTCCTCCGTCCCCGCGAACAACAACGGACCGGTCAGCAACGTCACCGGGTGGCTGGCGGCGGAAAACCAGACCGCCGACATTTCTTCCAGGATAACCGCGCAGGACAGCGTATCGAGCCCCAACCCGCCAAATTCCGGCGGGATGTCCAGCCCCATATAGCCCTGCTCGGCCATCATTTTCAGCGTCTCGCGCGTCAGCAAACCGCCTTCGCGCTCCACTTCGGCGGAAATGGGGCCCAACTCGGTTCGGGAAAACCGGCGGGCCGCCTCCTTCAAGCGTATTTGTTCATCGCTCAGGCGATACGTCGTCATCGCAGATCCCCTTGTTTCTTAGCGCACGCCACGCTGGTCGAGTTTGTAGAGGCGGATAATATTATCGCGCAGCAACTTGCGCTTCGGAACGGGGCGTAACCCGAGGTCCTCGATTTCATTGCGCGTTCGCTCAAACCCCAGCACCGGGAAATCAGTGCCGAATATCACCTTGTCCTGACCATAGGTATTGATGAAATTAACGAAGCTGGCGGGCCAGTATTTAGGACTATGGGCGTCGGAACCGAGATAAACGTTCTTGTGCTTCCAGGCCATCGCGATAGCTTCTTCGGTCCACGGAATGCCAACATGGATGCCGACGAGCTTTAGTTCCGGAAAGTCGCAGGCGACCGAATCCATGGTGATTGGCTGACCGACGGACCGGATGGGATAATCGGTGGCATACACCATCGACTGCCCGATCTGGTGTTGGATCGGCACATCGAGTTCGCAGCATTTCGTGTAAATGGGATACCAGCGCGCATGATCGAGCGGCAATTCGAACCAGTGCGGATAGCCATGCGCGCCGACATACCCCAGATCCTCGACCGCGTGTTGTAATTCGTAAACCGCCTTCATTCCCTGGGTCGGATCGACGCCATATAGGCCAAAGAAGCGGTCGGGGTGTTGTTTCAAGGCGTCATTGACGACCTCCATCGGCATGTGGAAACACGCCGGATGCCCTAGGGGGCCGCATTTTGCGGCGATCAGAAATCCACGTTCGATCCCCGCCGCATCCATGCGCCGCAGCATTTCATCCAACTCGACGCCTTTGGTCGTGTCTTCATCAACCCGCATCTGTTCGCCCAGAAACTGGTCGCGCCAGACCGGTCGGTGCGCCAACGCCGCCGCGTTGAAAATATTGACCACCCCGTCAATGGCGAGCACGTCATGATCGGCCATCTCAACCCTCCCCCTTTGTTATTTTTAGGCCCCGCTTATGAAAAACGGCGCGGCGCCAATCCAGCGTGGAACCAGGTCAAAAAGGACACCACGTCGAACACCGGCAGACCCGTATGATCCGCCAAATCGCGCGCATAGGGTCCCATATTCGTGCATTCCAGGACAATGGCGCCAATATCGTCATGCGCCGCCAGTAAGGCGTCACCAGCATCGAGCATATCCTGCCGCGCCAAATCCACGTTCAATGTCGGTTCATCGCCAATGAGGACGCGGCTTAACTCCCGTCCCTCTTCGGCGCCCTGAACCGGTGTTTCAGGGTCCACCCCGGCGGCTTCCAGATGCGCCCGCGTCAAGGCTTTCGAATTCACGGTCAGGATTCCAACACGCCGCCCGGCGGGCAACAGACGTTGCACAAACGGCGCCTGCATCAGGCTAGATGTCGCGACCGGCGCGTTTATATGGTTCGCCAATTCGGCCTGGAACAAGGACAGGAACCCGCATGTGGTGGCGATCCCGTCGGCGCCCTTTTCAATCAACACCTCGGCCGCCTGCTTGAAGTCGTCCAGCAGACCATCGCCCCCTTGCGTCACGACGCGGTGCGGCGTGGCGCCGGGGACGACGTCGTACAACACCGGGAAAGGCCAGGTAGCCCTGTTGCCCACATCGCCGGGAATGCGGGGGAAGCGTGTATCCAACGCCAGAATGCCCAGTCGCGCCGCGCGTTCCGCCTCCATGCTCTATCCGGGTTTCCGAGCGATGAAAGCGTATCCGAAAACCTCGAACCGGCGCGCGTTTTCCTCTCCGCCAGCGCCGCCGAACGTATCAACCGCCTCGCCGATGCGAACATCCACGAAGCCGCTGTCTTCCAACATCTTCCGCCAACCTGCACACGGCAGGCCACCGGCGATTCACGCCGTCCAAAGATCGATGTTTTGAACCGCGGCTTCGGGCACCGTCTTGCCGTTGGCGATATCGGCGAATTGTAAATGCCCGCCGGGACGCAGCACCCGATTGATTTCAGCGAATACCGCCGCCTTGTCGGGGCACAGGTTAATGACCCCATTGCTCATGACGACATCGGCCCAGCCATCCTCGACCGGCATGTCCTCGATCAATCCCTTCCGGAATTCGGTGTTGTCCTGGCGCATGGACCGCCCCGTCGCGCGCGATTTTTCGAGCATTTCGTCGGTCATATCGACGCCGACGACGCGTCCCGTCGGCCCGACCGACGACGCCGCAACAAAACAGTCGAACCCGCTGCCCGACCCGATATCGACGATTTTTTCACCAGCCTCCAGCGACCGGAAGAAAAACGGGTTGCCGACCCCTGCGAACGATTCCACGGCCGAATCCGGTAAGGCGGACACCACCGCATCGTCGTACCCAAGGCGTTTCGCCAAGGGTCGCCCAGTATGAAAATGATAGTCGCCGTTGGGGTCCAACGCGACGTCCCGGTACTTCTGTTTGACGTCTTCGCGCAGGGCGTCCGCGTTCACCATCGTGTCGGTACTCATCGCCACCGCCTCCATGTTATGGGAACAGAGGGAAATGGTAGACCCCGATCGGGAACCGCCGCAACGGAAAATCACAAACCGGAACGGAAACGGGGCCACGCATCATGCGCAGCCCCGCCAAACATTCCGTAACAGTGGACTGGTTCTTAGTAGTCCATATCGCCCATCGGCGGTTGGCTCGCACTCTTCTCGGGCTTGTCAGCGACCATTGCTTCGGTCGTGATGATCAAGCCTGAAATCGAGGCTGCGTCCTGCAACGCAACCCGGACGACCTTGGCCGGGTCAATAACGCCCGCTTTCACCAGATCGCAGTATTCGCCGGTTTGCGCGTTGTAGCCATAGTTGGCGTCTTTCTGCTCAAGCAGTTTGCCCGCAACAACGGCCCCGTCGAAACCGGAGTTATCGACGATCTGACGCAACGGCGCTTCGATGGCGCGACGAACGATGCCCACCCCGACGCGCTGGTCTTCATTTTCAACCGCAATTTTGTCGAGCGCCTTGGTCGCATGCAGCAACGCGATGCCGCCGCCGGGGACAATGCCTTCCTCGACAGCCGCGCGGGTCGCGTTCATGGCGTCTTCGACGCGATCCTTGCGTTCCTTGACTTCAACCTCGGTCGCGCCGCCGACACGGATAACC
>JABJJH010000380.1 GCA_018660965.1 Rhodospirillaceae bacterium
GGTGGTCGAACTGAACAACCGTTCGCCCGGCGCGGCCACGCTCATGACGCCGTCGGGCAATTGAATGTCGATGACGACCTGTTCCTTGAACGACGATGTGTCGAGCTGGAAGGGTCGGCGCACGCGTTCGCGGATGGCGTGCGACAGAAATTTGTCGATGCGCGCGTTCACCGCCTTGTCGGGCGGCTGGTTGGGCAGGATTTCGCCGGGCCGCAGGGAGATCGAAAAGCCGAAAATCTCGCTCGCCTTGAGGAAAACCCGTTGCTGGTTTTCCGGGTTGTCGCGCAACTGGTCCAGCACCATGGCGATGTCGCCCGCGATGGACGACGACAGGCGCCGGGTGATGGTGTCCCAATGACGGTCATAGAAAATGTGGGTCGAGATGATTTGCAGCAGGATCAACGGCGAAACAATGATGATCAACGCGCGCCCGAACAGCGTGCGCGGCAAAATTCGTTTCAACAACAGCGCGGGGTTCAGCTTCATGAAAGGAACGGTTCGTTACGGGGTAAAACGCTAGTCAGGGCGCAAAACATAGCCGCGTCCGCGAATGGTCTGCAAATAGGTCGGCGTGCGGGAATCGGGTTCGATCTTGCGGCGCAGTCGCGTCACCTGGACGTCGATGGCGCGCCCGTCGCCCTCGATGGCGCAGATATCGCTCAAATTTTCCCGGCTCATGATGCGCCCGGCGTTCGTCGCCAACGCTTTCAACAGACTGACTTCGGTCGTCGTCAGCCGCTGCGGGCCGTCGGCGTCGAACAGCATTTCGCGGTCCAGATCGAAGCGAAACGCCCCCAGCCGGATTTCCGTTGCAGGGGCGGGGTCGGACGAGGCGGGGGTCTGGGCGCGACGCAGGATACCCTGAATGCGCAGCACCAGCTCGCGCGGCTCGAACGGCTTGGTCAGGTAATCGTCGGCGCCGGTTTCCAGTCCCGCGATGCGGTCGCCGGATTCGCTCATGGCGGTCAACATCAGGATCGGCACGGGGCTGGATTCCCGAATGGACCGGGTCAACGAAAGGCCGTCTTCGCCGGGCATCATAAGGTCCATCACGATCAGATCGAATTCCAGCCCGCGCATGCTTTGCCGGGCCGCATCCGCGCCGTCCGCCACGGTGACGCGGAAATCGCTTTCCATCAGGTATTTGCGCAACAGGCCGCGCAGCCGACTGTCGTCGTCCACGACAAGAATATGCGGAAGGTCTAGCGTCGTCATGGCAGGAGTATACGTGAGTTCCGGGTTATGTGCATCGCCCCTCTGGTTTCTATTCCAGTGGCGTCTATTCAGGGGATTTCGAAGTCTGGTTGGTCGGATCGAACCGGCGCCGGTCTTCATCGTCGGACATGACGCCCAGCATGACCTTGCGGAATCCGGCGACCGCGTCGGGTCCGGCGTCGCGATAGGCGCGGGCGATGCGGATGCGCTGGTTCTCGGTCAATTGCCGCTCCAGGGCGCGACCCTTGGCGGTCAATTCCATCAAGCGCCGCCGACGGTCCTGCTCACTGGTCTTTTGGATGACGTAGCCTTCCTTCAGCAATTGGCCAAGAACGCGGTTCAGGCTCTGTTTGGTGATTTTCAGGATGTCGAGAAGGGCCGATACGGTCAGGCCCGAGTTGCGGCCGACGAAATAAATGGCACGGTGGTGGGCGCGCCCGAAGCCGTACTCTGTCAAGATTTCGTCCGGACCCGAGGTGAAATCCCGATAGGCGAAGAACAGCATTTCAATGGCTTGGCGCAGAGATTCTTCGCTGAGGGCATCGGGATTACCCGGGTCGTCCGATTTATTCTTGGAATATACGTCAGTCATGTTGACATATATGCCTTGAAATGCTACATCGCGCAACCTTGATCGACATTAAGTGTCGTAATGAGTAAGCGATAGATAATATCGCGAATGAAACTATCAGCGCTGCGACATTATATTATCGCGGCACAGCGCAGGAGCGAGTGAGATGGATGATGAAGCCTTCGACGACCGTCCAGGAGTGATTTGGTTCGACGGGAAAATGGTGCCGTGGAAAGAGGCAAATGTGCATGTCTTGAGCCATGCCATGCACTATGCGTCGGCTGTCTTCGAGGGTGAGCGCTGTTATGGTGGTGAGATTTTCGAACTCCGCCAACACACGGAACGGTTTTTCGAAAGCGCCCGGATCATGGATTTCGAGATTCCATATACCCCGGACGAAATTGATGCCGCCTGCGAGGGGTTGGTCAAAGAAAACGGTATCACGGACGGTTATTTGCGTCCGATTGCTTGGCGAGGCGCCGGCATGATGGGTGTGTCGGCGCAGAAAGCCGGCATTCACGTCGCGGTGGCCGCGTGGGATTGGCCCGCTTATTTCTCGCCGGAAGCTCGGATGCAGGGTATCCGTATGAAATGGGCGAAGTGGCGCCGCCCCGATCCGGCGACGATCCCCTGCAAGACCAAGGCAGCGGGGCTCTATATGATCTGCACGCTCTCGAAGCACGACGCGGAAGCCGAA
>JABJJH010000625.1 GCA_018660965.1 Rhodospirillaceae bacterium
GCACCGAATTCCGGCGTGTTGGTCTTGCCCAGAACAATCGCGCCCGCCTTGCGCAGGGCCGCGACCATGCGTTCGTCCTTGTCCGGCACGAAGTCCGCATATAAAGGCGAGCCGTATGTGGTTCGCAACCCCGCCGTATTGTTCAAATCCTTCACGCCAATGGGCAAGCCGTGCAGCGGCGGCAAATCATCGCCGCGCAACAGGGCGTCGGTCGCGGCGCGCGCCTCCTCGCGGGCGCGTTCGTAACAGGTCGCGACCACAGCGTTGATTGTGGGGTTCACCATCTCGATCCGCGCGATGCAGGATTCCAGCAATTCCACCGGCGACAATCGCTTGCGGCCAATCAGCCGCCGCGCATCGACCGCATTCAAATCGCACGGTTCGCTCATGATGGGTTCATTCATTGTCATGTCCTGATTCTTAATGCGGCGGGCTGTCGCCCAAATCCCAAAACAGCCCCGTCATGATCTGCAAAGCTTCGCGCGCGACCGGGGCCAACATGTGTTCATTCGGCGCGTGTTGGGAACACGACGCGTAGGAATGCGGCACCCACACCGTCGGCAAACCCAGCACATCGGCGAACACGTCATTCGGCAGCGACCCGCCCAGGCTGGGCAGCACGGCGGGTTCCTTGCCCGTGGTTTTCTGCAATGACGCCACCGCCCATTCGACCCACGGGTCGTCGGGACTAAGCCGTGTCGCGCGCATGTAGCTTTCGCGGGTCATCGACAATTCGACCATGGGGAATCCCCGCGCGTCCAAGAACCGCCGCAAGCCTGGCATAAATTCTTCCGGGTCCACGCCGACCGTGAAACGAATCTGACAATAGGCGACGGCGTTGGGCGGAATGGCGTTAACGGGGTGTTCGGGATTGCCGCTCGTGAAGGCCAAAACCTCGAAGCCGTTCCAGGCGAACACCTTCTCCGGGCCGGTCAGCCCTGGCTCGCCCCAATCCGGATCGATTTCCGGCGCATCCTCGCCGCCGTCGATGACCAGATTATGTACCGCGTTGCGCACCGCGTCGGGAATGCCTGACGGACGCCACTCGGGGACATACATTTCGCCCGTGGCGGAAGTCAGGCTGGCGATGGCGTGTGCGAGAATAATGCCGGGATTGGACAACAACCCGCCCCAATTTCCAGAATGATGCCCGCCGTCGCGCAAATCCACTTTCATTGAGAAATTGAAATTGCCGCGCGCGCCCAGAAAGATTGTCGGGCGGTTGGGACTAAGGCGCGGGCCATCGGACGCAATCAGGACATCGGCGGCGAACAAATCGCGGTTGTTTTCGCACACCTCGCGCAAACCGGGCGAACCGGTTTCCTCGCCCGTTTCGATCAGGATTTTCGAGTTGAACCCCATCGACCCGCGCGTTTCCAGCACCGCCGCCAACGCCGCCAGGTTTATGCCGTGCTGGCCCTTGTTGTCCGCCGTGCCACGCCCGTAAAGCCGGTCGCCTTCTTGCGTCAGGGTCCATGGCGACAACCCGTCGCGCCATTGGTCGTCATACCCGTTGACCACATCGCCATGCCCATACATCAACATCGTCGGCAGATCGTCGGATTCATGCCGCTGCGCCAACAGGAACGGACCGCGCCCCGGCGCCGGGTTGTCCAGGATTTGGCAATCATATCCCATGGCGTCCAGGGTCGGCTGCATCTCGCCGGTCAAATACGTCATCAGGACGGCGTGGCGTTCCGGATTCTGACTTTCCGTCTTGATCGCCACACGGCGAGTCAAATCCTCGACAAAACCGCCATCGTCGAAATAAGCCTCGATCCGCTCCACCGCCTGGGCTCGCGACATGAATTCATCCTTCCATAAAATCTATTCACAAGGTGGCGGTTCAGGCCTTCTCCGGTCAAGCCCCGCGTGCAGGGATTGTTGCAAACGCCACGCGGTTTTGGCAGAAACACGCCATGATCCAATCCCGCGCCTTTCTTTTGATCTGCCTGGTCCTGCTTACGGCGAAGGGCGCCGTCGCCGATCCCAACGCCTTGGAAAAAGGCCGGGCGCTTCTGGAAAAAGCCGACTACACAGCGGCCATCGCGGTTTTCAAGGACACAGATCAACGGTCCCCAACACGCGCCGAGGCCCTTGAAGGATGGGGCGACGCGCTGGCGGGAATCGGCGATCGCGACGGCGCCATCGAAAAATACAAAGCCGCATTGGCGATAAAACCCGAGACACGCCGGTTGATGATGCACATCCGAAGCCTTGGAATTGGGCCTTAGAAACGCATCCGAGACACAATTTTGTCAAACATCACCGATATGGGGGTTTATTTTTTTGTAACTGTGAGCCCCGTCACAGACTTGGACGCCCCATACAGGCACATTGCCTCTACTGACCTTCGCCAAGGATCGAAGCGCCAGTGTTCTACGAAACGGCAAACCATCGGAAACGATGGGGCGCAAAGCCACCGACCGCACGGCTCCTTGTAAGGGGTTAGGTAGCGGGGCTACCGAATAGGAGGTAATAATTATGACTTTTGAGACACCCGAAGTCGATTCCCTGATCATCGACACCGACCATCCAAAATCGCCCTTGACCCTGGCCGAGGCCCCGCCGATGCGAACCATCGTCTTTTCGTCCCAGAAGGGCGGATCGGGCAAAACCACCTTGTGCGGTCAATTGGCCATTCAAGCCGAACTCGATGGCATGGGTCCGGTCGCGCTCATCGACACCGATCCCCAGGGCAGTCTTTCCGATTGGTGGAACGCCCGGACCGCAGAGGCGCCGATGTTCGTGCAAACCGACGTCGAATGCCTGGCCGACACGCTTGAAGAACTACGCGCGACGGGCGTCAAGCTGGTGTTTATCGACACCCAGCCGACGGTTACCAACGTCATCCGCGACATCGTTAAGTGCGGTGATCTGGTTGTGATCCCAACGCGGCCAAGCCCGCATGACCTGCGCGCGGTCGGCCCGACGCTTGATCTGGTGGAGCAGTGCGGCAAGCCTATTGTTTTCGCGGTCAACTGCGCGACGCGACGGGCGCGAATCACGAGCGACACCGCGGTCGCATTGAGTCAGCACGGGACCGTGGCGCCGGTAACCGTTCATAACCGCACGGATTTCGCCACGAGCATGATCGACGGCCGAGCGGTGATGGAAATCAAACCGGACAGCCCATCATCCAAGGAAATCGGTGCGCTTTGGAACTATCTGAACGCGCGGCTGAACCGGCTTGACCGGCCCCGGACCGAAATCTTGTTCGGCGTATCCCGCAAGGCCCCGGAAATTCAGTCCGAAGAGACATCCGAGGCAAGCCTGGGTGCGTTCTCGGCTTTAGACGAGACGGCGCCCGGCTGGACCCCCGGCATAAACCCTGGTGCGGAACGCCATGCTCCCTCCTCGTTTGGTCGCCGCGCCGTCCCCGCGTCGAACCACGCCGGAGTTTAAATCATGAACGCGCTTAGCAAACTTATCCCCTTCCGGGTCGCCCGAAAAGGAATGGCGACGCCCTCCCCGTCGGCAGACAGGCTGGCCGCGATCAGCCTTCAGACTCTCAACGCCATCAACGAAGCGATAGGCGATGGCGGCGCCAATCCAGCGGTCGATCCATCGCCTAGACCCGCTGCGGCTTCCGACCTTTCCGGTTTAATTCAACGGCGCTCACCACAACGCTTCGACCCCGAGGCGGCCAACACCGCCGACATGGCGGATCATAAATCTGCGGAAGCCTCAATGGTCTCCCGGACCGAAGCGCCCCAAACCGAACCACGACCGGCGCCGTTCTTCACAATCGTCCCGGTCCCCCAAAACCGGCCCGAGACGAGCCCGCCCGAGACAAACTGGCCAAGGCGCCAATTGACTGTCCGACTCAAACGCGACAAATCCGAAGCGCTCGACCAGTTGGCCAAACAATCCGGTCGCACGTACCAAGACATCCTGTCGAAAGCCATTGGCGATTACCTGAATCGGTAACGCCGCGATTGCAGAAACCCGGTTGGCGGCTTAGAACTGGCCGCCAACCGAAGGACGTCGCGCGATGGACACCGCCATTCAACGCATCGTTCAACCCTATGCCGAACCCGGTGAACGGTTGATCTGGTGCGGCAAACCCACACGTGACGCAGCGGCGCTTTCGAACTGGATGCAATCCCTGATCGGATTGGCCTTCCTCGCCATCACGGGCTTGTTAATTGTCGTCCCCGACGACGCCTCGCCCAAACCATCGGTAAGCCTGATTATACTGGGGCTCCCCTTCCTTGCGGTGGGCTTCTGGATGGCCTCGCGGACGCTTCGCGATTACCTTTTGGCCGATCATATGTTTTATGGCGTGACCGACCAGCGCATTTTGATTGTGCGAACCTGGCCGTCGCCCACCGTGAAGTCCTACAACCCCGACGACATTGGCGACATCACGACGGCGGAAAATTCGGACGGGTCGGGCGATGTCCAGTTCCGCAAGGAATATTTCGGCGCCGTGCGCAACGCCAACGCCATTCCGGAACGAATTGGGTTCTGGGGCGTGCCGGATGCGCATGGAGTTTCGCTTCAAATACACGCATTGAAATCTCAACCTCCAAATGAACCGGATAACCAGAACGAAACGGACACGAACCAACCGTTCCGGTGGCCCGACTAGATCATATCGGCTAAGCTGCCCCGATGTTTTAACCAAGTGAAGAAGCTTTCCTTCGTGACCAATCCAACAGACATCCAGGCCATTCTAGATTCCCGGCTGACCGACGCGACATTTCCCCAACTGCCCAATCTGCAACGCGGCAAGGTTCGCGAATCCTATGATTTGCCGGACGGACGGCGAATCATGATCTCGACCGACCGGCAATCCGCCTTCGACAAGGTTCTGGCCGCCGTCCCGTATAAAGGGCAAGTGCTAAACCAAACCGCACGGTTCTGGTTCGAACAAACGGCGGATATTTGCCCCAACCACGTCATCGACTACCCCGACCCGAATGTGACGGTGGGGCGCCGGTTGACCATGCTGCCGGTTGAAATGGTGGTGCGCCGCTATTTGACCGGGTCCACGAACACCAGCATTTGGCCTATGTACGAACGCGGCGAGCGCGTGGTCTACGGCCATCGTTTACCAGACGGTCTGTCGAAGAACGTGGCGTTGCCGGAAACCATCCTGACGCCGACAACGAAGGCCGCCGACCACGACGCGCCGATCACCGCGAAGGAACTTGTCGCCCAAGGGCTGGTCACCGCCGCGCAATGGGATGAGTTGGCCGCGCGCAGCCTGGCGCTGTTCGCAAGAGGCCAGGACATCGCGGCGCGCCATGGATTAATCCTGGTCGACACCAAATACGAATTCGGATTGGACGATAACGGCGTCATCACCCTGGCCGACGAAGTGCATACGCCGGATTCAAGTCGTTACTGGCTGGCTGACAGCTACGAAGCGCGCCTCGCCAAGGGCCAGGAGCCGGAAAGTCTGGACAAGGAGTTTTTGCGCCTGTGGGTCAACGAACGATGCGATCCTTATAATGAGCCGATTCCCGAAATTCCGCCGGAAACGCTGATTACCTTTAGTGAAAAATACATTCGCTTGTACGAATTGGTGACCGGTCGAAACTTCCAAAAACCAACACCGGGTAAATCCGTCCGCGACCGGGTTGAAGCTAATTTACGCGCGGCGTTCCCCGGGTATTTTGACAATGAAAATCGATAAATCGCTCTTTCATCCCGACTACAAGCCAGAGCCGTATTGGTGGGAAGCCGCTCGGCCCGGCGAGGATCACGCCGCCGACTTACCGGCGACGACTGAAATCCTGATTGTTGGCAGCGGATATGCCGGATTGTCCGCGGGACTGGAATTGGCGCGCGAAGGCCGTGATGTCGCCATCGTGGATTCCGAGGCGTTCGGATTCGGCGCCAGTTCGCGCAACGGGGGCGGGTTGAGCGGCGGCGTCAACATCGGCAAAGGGCTGTCCGGCGGCCCCGGTCAAAAGCTCAGCGCCGAGGAACGCGCCATCCAGGAACAGTTGCTGCGGGAAAGCGCGGCGTCGTTAAGTCTGGTCGAAACCTTGATCGAGCGCGAATCCATCGCGTGCCATTATGAACGCAAGGGCCGCTATCTGGGCGCCTTCACGCCGGAACATTTCAAAAGCTTCAAGGCCAAATCCGAGTTACTGAACCGAGTCACCGATGCGCAATCCACCGTTATCGGTCCGGACGAACAGCGCGCCGAGATCGCCAGCGACTTCTATCATGGCGGCATGGTCATCCCGAAATCCGGCAAGTTGCATCCCGCCCTGTTCCACAAGGGATTACTGGACGCCGCCCACCGTGCGGGTGCGACCCTGTGCGCCCATACGAAGGTGACCGCGATCACCGGACAGGCGGGTGATTTCACGGTGAAAACGACACGCGGCGACTGCCGGGCGGAACAGGTTATCGTGGCGACCAACGGTTATACGGGCGAATTGACTCCTGGACTACGCAAACGCCTGATACCGGTATTGAGCCACATCATCATGACCGAAGAATTGCCGCGCGATCTGGCCGCAAGTCTGATCCCCCAAGGCCGCACGATTTCCGAAACGCCGCGCGTGTTGAACTACTATCGCATGGCGCCCGGCGACCGCCGTATGATGTTTGGCGGCCGTCCGCGTTTCACCGATGTCGGCGCCGATGTCACCGCCGCATTATTGCACCGGAACATGACCGACCGGTTTCCGCAATTGAAGGACGCGCGGATTACCCATTCATGGTCCGGCCATGTCGCGTTCACCTATGACTTTTTGCCGCACCTGGGCCGCGAGGCCGGGCTGCACTACTGCATGGGCTGCAACGGCAGCGGCGTCGGCATGTTGACCTATCTGGGCTATCAGGTCGCGCGGCGCATCGTCCAGGGCGGCGCCCTCGACAGCGCCTACGCCAACCGGGAACTACCACGCGTCCCGATGCCGTTTTACTCGGGAAACCCCTGGTTTTTGCCGATTGTCGGCGGTTACTACCGGTTCCGCGACACTCTGGACCGCCGGTTCACCGGTTAAGGTCACGTTGGATCCGACCGGATTGAGTTCGATACGGTCCGTTTTGACTTGATACAAGGATCCAATCGCCGGGCAAGAAGGTTGGCGTAGCGTCATTTGATGATACAGTGCCCGGCGCACGGCCCTACGAACGACATTGAATGGTAGGCGCCGTCGCCGTATAAACCTACCGGCTTTAGGTATTCAACAGTCCAATGAAACGATAAATCGAATGAACGAGAGGGAGAAATCAATGTCATTGAAAACCATTACAGTCGCCACGGCCTTCGCCGTGGGGGCGCTGAGCGCTTTTGCGGTGACCGCGCCGCCAGCGACCGCGGAAA
>JABJJH010000414.1 GCA_018660965.1 Rhodospirillaceae bacterium
GCGCGCGGCGACGGCGGCTTCGGCGGCCCCGACGGCGCGGGCCTGCCGCTGCACGTCGTTCCGGACCGCACCCCGGACGCATCCTGCGCGCTGGATATCCGCAAGGATCAGGCCCTGTTGTACCGCCTGAACGGCGACCGCAACCCGCTGCACGCCGACCCGCAAATGGCGATCCGCGTGGGCTTCCCCGTGCCGATCCTGCACGGGCTCTGCACCTATGGGACGGCGTGTTACGCGATCCTGAAAACGATGCTGGATTACGACCCCGACCCGGTGCGCGGCATGGACGTGCGCTTTTCCGCACCCGTGCTGCCCGGCGAAACCATCACAACGAACATGTGGAAGGACGGCCCCATCATCTCGTTCGAATGCCGCGTCGAAGAACGCGACGTGACCGTGTTGAAAAGCGGCAAGATGACGCTCGCCCATTGACGGGGCCCCATTAAGGAAGCGCATTGAAGCCCAAACCCGTAACCGCCGTCGCTTTCGATCTGGGCGGGGTGCTGGTCGATTGGAGCCCGCGTTATTTGTACCGCGACCTGATCGCGGACGACGGCGAACTCGACCGCTTCATGGCCGAGGTGTTCCACCGCGACGCGATTTCGGAGTTGGACAGTTTCGCCTCCATCCATGACGGCCTGGCGGCGATGGCGGCGCAATTTCCAGACGACGCGGTATTGATCCACGCCTATATGGACGATTGGGGCAAAACCATCGCCGGTCCCATCGCGGACAGCGTCGCGGTGCTGGAAGACGTCGCCGCCACCAACATTCCGCTCTATGCGTTCAGCAATTGGGCGGCGGAAACATGGCCGCATGGGGTGGCGCGAATGCCGTTCCTCGACCGCTTCGACGGGTTGTTCATTTCCGGGCTTGAAGGCGTCGCCAAACCGCAACACGCCTATTTCGAACGCGCCCTGGCCCGCTTCGGCCTCGCCGCGGAGGCAACATTCTTCGTCGACGACCACCCGACGAACGTCACGGCGGCGCGGGACGTTGGCCTACAGGCTGTCCCGTTTAAAAACGCGGCGGGGCTGCGGCGCGATCTGGCGGCATGCGGGGTGCTTCGGTAGGGCCATAGGGGCGGCGCCGCGAAGTGCTCCCCTCCCCCCTCAATGCCGCTTGGCGGCGACGATGTACGCCTCGATCGTGTCTTCGCCCAGCGCCTTGTGGGCTTCCAGGCGGTTTATGCCTTTGACCAGGACGTAGCGGCCCTTGCCTTCGCGCACCTGGATGGGGCGGTCTTCGGAGTCGTCCAGAATACTCTCTGCGGCCGCATCGACCGCTTCGGGGTCGATTTCCTTACGGCGGTCCGTCGGGACGTAGATTTCCTCGATTTTTATGGCGACAGGCTTGAGCATCGCAGCAACCCTTTTCCACTAGGCATGGCTTTCAATTGCACCGATTCACCGGCTGAATCCAGCGCTTATTCGGCCATGATCGTCCCCAAGTTCAAAAAACAGTCCCGATTCTGGCGGCGTGCGGCGTTAAATATTTTTTAAGGACCAATCCGGTAATGTCTATGGAACCTCTGCGGAACCTCTGCGCCGCGCATGAATTAGGCGCCTCCCAATGAAACTGCCGCCAAGGGGATAACGGGCCCGCGCATGACTCAACAACGAAGCAGGAAAATCCTTTGAGTCTCGACGATCCAAAAGACATTGTTTTCATTGAACAATTACAGTCTCGCATCGCCGAACTGGAGGATTTTCAGCAGCGCCTCGAAAACAACGCCGCCAATACGGTCGAAATGGCGGAAGAATTGGCCGGCGCCCGGGACAAGGCGGAGGCCGCTTTACGGGAATCTGAAAAATATCAACGCGAAATCGAGACCCTGGCCCGTCACGATCACCTTACCGGCCTCGCCAACCGGCGTGAATTCCGGCGCGCTTTCGACGACGCGATCACCTTGGCGGCGCGGCAGGGCGCCCTGGTGGCGCTACTGCTGTTCGACTTGGACAAGTTCAAGATTATCAACGACACCTACGGCCATCCGGTCGGAGATGAATTATTGAAATTTTTCGCGGAGACCTTAAATGACGCGACGCGCGAAACCGACACGGTCGCCCGCCTTGGCGGCGATGAATTCGCCATTGTCTTGACCGGCCTTCATGCGGCGGAACAAAGTACGATTGTCGCGCAACGGGTCATCGCCGCCCTGTCGCAGCCCCTGGTCCTGGAAAAATGCATGCTGACATCAGGGACAAGCGTTGGCATCAGCGTCTACCCGAAGGACGGGCAGGACCCCGAGGTGCTGTTGTCGAACGGCGACAAGGCGCTCTACGTCGCGAAATCCAACGGTCGCGGAACCTACCAGTTTTTCGACAATTCCCTGAACGAAAAAGCCAAGCAGGCGCATATTTTCGAAAGCGATTTGCGCATGGCGATTGTTCGCAATGAATTCGTCCTGGATTTTCAGCCGCAGCATTTCGCCGGTCCCACAGCAAGAGGATGCGCGGAGGCGTTGGTTCGCTGGCGCCACCCTGTACGCGGGTTGCTGGCCCCGGACAAATTTATTGGAACGGCGGAGGACAATAGGCTGATCATCGATATCGGACGGTTAATTCTCGCCGGGGCGTGCCGTGAATGCCGGAAGTGGCATGATCTGGGCCATGACTCGCTTTGCGTCGCGGTAAATATATCGTCGGTGCAGTTTGGCGAACCCGATTTCGTGGAGGTGATCGAAAAGGCCCTGACGGACAGTGGATTGGAGGCGAAATATCTGGAACTGGAAATCACCGAATCCTGTTTGATGGACCAAAGCGATTCGGTGAACGAAAAACTTCACCAGTTGCGGTCAATGGGCGTTAAATTCGCCGTGGACGATTTTGGGACGGGGTATTCCTCGCTCGCCTATTTGAAACAGCTGCCTATCGATAAAATTAAGATCGATAAACTGTTCATCGATCAAATTTTAAGCGACACGGACGACTTGGCGATTGTCGATGCGATCATCAAGCTGGGCCACACCCTCGGCCTCGAAGTCATCGCGGAAGGCGTCGAACAAAAGGAACAGGCGATGGCGCTTTACAAAAATGGATGCGACGCTATCCAGGGGTATCTGATTAGCAAGCCAATGGCGCCGGACACATTTTTGGACTGGCTTTCAGTTCAGGGTCAAACCGAATACGATCACGGCCTTTCCGTTCCAGTATAAGAACTTGGCCCGTATAGGGACTTGGCCCGTATAGGGACTTGGCCCGTATAGGGACTTGGCCCGTATAGGAACTTGGCAAGTTTCTCATTATCCAAATCAGGATCAGGGTTGCTAAGAGGTCGTCACTCGCAGACGAACAGGCTCAGGCGGCCATGGGTTTCCAACACGGTGACGCGCCATCCGGCGGCGGTGAACAGTGTTTGCAGGGCGTCCCTGTCGAAATCGTTGAAATACCCAAGCGCCCGGCGTTCCGCGATATCGCCGATTTCCTCGACGCATTCGTAGGTGCAGATCAAATGATCGCTGGCGGCGCGGATTTTGTTTAGCAGCGCCGGGACGTCGTGGATGTGTTCGAACAACGCCAGCGCCAGCGCATAATCCCACGCGCCGTCGGGAAAGTCGCCTTCGTTCAAATCCGCCAGAACCGTCGCGGCGGCGTAGCGGATCAGATCGACCGGGGTGTAGACGCCGCCCCCTCTCAGGCGCAGGGCCATGGCCATGACGCCCGCGCCGAGGTCGAGGACCCGGCTTTTGGATGGAATGTGCGCGACCGCCAGCGCCGCCCGGTCTTCTGCGGCGTCCCCCATGTTGCGCGGACTGGCCCAGCGCCACCCATCGCTCGCCCGGGCCCTGATCAGGCGCTCGGTCAAATCGACTTGATCCGCCGTGGAAAAATCTTCCCGCATCACCGGCGGCAATCCCGTATAGGGGACGTAGGGGCCATCGCAAATATTGTCGAATTCAAAATCCGCCGCCAGCGCGACGAGGTTGCCGGTTTCGTTGCCCGCGACCCAGGGAATGAGCGCGCACGCCATGTTGAGATGGGGACCCCAATAGATCCGATAGCCGTGGCCTTCGAGGCGCGCGATCATGGCTTCGAAGGCGCGCCAGCGCTCGGGGTCCGCATAGGCCTCGCTTTTCTCAAACGCCATCGCCTTGATGCGCCCCTCGGCCAGCAGGCCGTCCATCCCGGCCATGACGTCGGGCTCGAACCCTTCCACATCGACCTTCGCCATGATGCGTCCGGTCGAAAAACCCGACCGGTCCCGAACGTACATATCCAGCGGCAGGATCGCGACATTCAGGGGAGGATTGTCCGAAAACGCTTCTTTCGGCCGGTCCACGGACAGGAAATTACCCATCGTGGAATACGGCCAGAGCTTGCCGACGCCCGGCGCCGCGCCCGCCGCGCAGCAGACCAGATCAATATCGTTTTGCAATCCGTTGAGCGCCATCTGGCGCAACATCTCCAGCGCGTTCAGCGGGTGCGGTTCGAACGCGGCGACCTTGATTTCACCGGGATACAGCGACGCCGCCGCCAGACTGTAGACGCCGATATGCGCGCCGATATCAAGAAAGATGTCACCCGGCGCCAGATGCCGGTCGAAAAACGCCCGCGTCGCGAACTCGAACCCCAGATTCTCGCTCTCCAAGCGCGCCAGCAACGCCAAGCCCAAATCGTCGGCATAGTTTGGCGGCAATGACATCGTAAAGCGCGGCGCGCCATCC
>JABJJH010000554.1 GCA_018660965.1 Rhodospirillaceae bacterium
AAACACGCTTTCCAAGCGTGCGCCTTAAGCCACTCGGCCATCCCTCCGGATCGCGCCGCATTGCGTCTTTCGCGGCTACGGCGGCGGACATTACAGATTTGCTTATCGCCGCGCAAGAACCACGCTGTTTGTGCGGCCCGCGACAAGTGTTAAGGTGTTTGCGGCGTAACAAAGCGATGAATAAGGACTACCACGCATTGACGGCGATACGGGTATTTGGGCGGTTGCTGATCGCGGTTGCGGCGGTTGTTTTGCTTGGCGGCCTCATCATCTGGCTGCTGGGCGGGGACGTCACCGAATCGACCGGCGGGCTATGGTTCCAGGCGCACGCCGCCAGCCTGAATCTAAGCCAGGCCATCGTGCAGCGATATTTATTTCCGCCGCTGTGGGACGATTTCATCGTGCCGCAGTTACTGCTGCGCGCCCTGTGGGAAACGCTGACAATCCTGTTCATGTTTTTTCTAGTGGTCGGGGGGCTGATCGCCGGGGCGACGCGCGACAGGACCCGCCGGCGCCCGAGCCCGTTCCGCTAATTTAACCGGGTTTAAGCGTCGCTCATTTTCAGGGCGTCCATGAAGGCGGATTGCGGAATTTCCACTTGCCCGAACTGGCGCATCCGTTTTTTGCCCTTCTTCTGCTTTTCCAGCAATTTCCGTTTGCGCGTGATGTCGCCGCCATAGCATTTCGCGGTCACGTCCTTGCGCATCGCGCTAACGGTTTCGCGCGCGACGACTTTGCCCCCAATCGCGGCTTGAATGGCGATCTTGAAGAGTTGTCGCGGTATAAGGTCTTTGAGGCGTTCACATAAATGGCGCCCGCGGCGTTCGGCCTGGCTGCGGTGAACGATGATCGACAGCGCGTCCACAGGTTCGGCGTTGACCAGGATGCTGACCTTCACCAAATCGCCGTCTTCGTAGCCGATAATTTCGTAATCGAAGCTGGCGTAACCCCGGCTGATAGATTTTAAGCGGTCATAAAAATCGAACACGACTTCGTTCAGCGGCAACTTGTAAATGACCATGGCCCGGTCGCCGACATAGGTTAGTTCGATTTGTTCGCCGCGCCGTTCGGTGCAGAGGTTCAAAATGCCCTCAAGATATTCGTCCGGCGCCATGATCGTCGCGCGAATCCAGGGTTCGGCGATGGAGCCTATTTTCATGACATCGGGATAATCAGCGGGATTATGAAGCGCGATATCCGTCCCGTCGGTCAGGTTTATTTTGTAGACGACCGACGGCGCCGTCGTGATCAGATCAAGATCGAATTCCCGCTCCAGGCGTTCCTGAACGATCTCCAAATGCAACAGTCCCAGGCAACCGCAGCGAAACCCAAACCCCAGCGCAGCGGAGCTTTCCGCTTCGTATTGAAAGCTGGAATCATTCAGCGCCAGTTTCGCCAGACTTTCGCGCAGCACTTCGTAATCGGTCGAATCAACCGGAAACAACCCGCAAAACACCACTGGCACAGACGGCTTGAACCCAGCCAGCGACTCGCTCGCGGGGCGCCGCGCGTCGGTCCAGGTGTCGCCGACATTACAATCGGCGACGGATTTGATCGCAGCGGTGATGAAACCGATTTCGCCTGGCCCCAGGGACTCAACCATCACGCCCTTGGGCGTGAACACGCCAACCCGCTCCACGTCATAATCGGCGTCGGTCGACATCATGCGGATTCTTTTACCTTTCCGTAGCTCGCCATCCTTTACCCGCACCAGGGCGACCACGCCCAGATAGGCGTCGTACCAGCTATCGACCAAAAGCGCGCGCAGCGGCGCGGCGCCATCACCTTCGGGCGGCGGCAAGCGCGTCACCAATGCCTCCAGCACGTCATCGACGCCGGCGCCTGTTTTGGCCGAAATTTCCAACGCGTCCGAAGCGTCGAGGCCGATCACATCCTCGATTTGCTGACGGATGCGATCCGGTTCCGCCGATGGCAAATCGACCTTGTTGAGAACCGGAACGATTTCGTGATCGTTGTCGAGCGCCAGATACACATTCGCCAGCGTCTGCGCTTCCACGCCCTGGCTGGCGTCCACCAACAAAATCGACCCTTCGCACGCAGCCAGCGACCGGCTGACTTCATAACTGAAATCAACGTGACCCGGTGTGTCGATCAAATTCAAGACATACTTGTCGCCGTCCTTGGCGGTGTATTCCAGACGGACCGTTTGCGCCTTGATGGTGATGCCGCGCTCCCGTTCGATATCCATCGAATCGAGAAGCTGTTCCTTCATTTCGCGTTTTTCCAGCGTGCCCGCGAATTCAATCAACCGGTCGGCCAGGGTCGATTTGCCATGGTCGATATGCGCCACAATCGCGAAATTACGGATATGAGCCAAATCAGTCGTCATTCGAATACTATTTCCATTCGATTCCCGGTGAATCCCCGGCAAATTTTAACGCTGGGGATTTCCGCAGCAAGTTGGCGGGAACATAAGCCCGAACCTCTCAAATTACCAGATCGAAGCGCATGACAATAATGCGTTATTTAGACTGTTTGGTTGGGTTATTCGGCTTGCGCCGTTATTTGCCAAAACAGTAAACTGCGATCACGAATTTATTGCGCCCCAGGGACGGCGCGACACCAAAGGGCCGCACGACTTACCAACGAGGGAACCTCAAATGAATGAAATAAAAAGTCCGTACAAATGGGTTGGCAAAAGTCCCATTCGCCCCGATGGCATTCCGAAAGTCACCGGAACCGCAAAATACGGCGCCGACTTCACCCTGCCCGGCACTTTGTACGGGAAGGTTCTGCGGAGCCCTCACGCGCATGCGCGCATCAAGTCGATCGACACCTCCAAAGCCGAAGCCCTGGCGGGCGTCAAGGCGGTGGTGACAGCGGAAGATTTGCCCAACCAGGATTTCGCCTATATCGGGCCGGAACGCGTCGCGGCCAATTTCTGGCACATCACGCGGAACATTCTGGCGCGCGAAAAGGCGCTTTACGAGGGTCACGCCATCGCCGCCGTTGCGGCGATAGATGCTGCGACCGCCGCCGAGGCCTGCGCATTAATCAATGTCGATTATGAAGTTCTGCCCCATGTCATCGACGTGGACGAAGCCATGGCCGACGATGCGCCGTTGTTGTTCGAAGACATGATCACGCGCGGTGTGGAGCCGGAACCGACGAAGCCGTCCAACGTCTCCAAGCAGTTGACCTTTGAAATCGGCGATGTCGCGGCGGGTTTCGCGGAAGCCGACGTAATCGTTGAAAAAGACTTCAAGACCGCCGCCGTACACCAGGGTTATATCGAACCGCATGCCTGTCTGGCGCGCTATGGCGCCGATGGCCAGGGCGAAATCTGGAGCTCCAGCCAAGGTCACTTCGTAGTGCGCGGACTAACCGCCAAAATTATCGGTATGAATTTGGCCGATTTGAAGGTTAATCCGGCCGAAATTGGCGGCGGCTTTGGCGGCAAGACCGTGGTTTATCTGGAACCCATCGCCATGGCGTTGTCGAAGAAATCCGGTTTGCCGGTGCGGGCCGCCATGACCCGCGACGAAGTATTCAAGTCGTCGGGACCGACGTCCGGCGCCTCCATGACCATTAAAATGGGCGTCAAGAAAGACGGCACAATGACGGCGGCGCAAGGCGTTTACCGGTTCCAGGCGGGCGCCTTTCCGGGCTCGCCGGTGATGAACGGCTGCCTGTGCGGGTTCGCGCCGTATCACATCGAAAATCAACACACGGTCGGATACGACGTTGTGTCCAACCGCCCGAAAGCGGCCGCCTACCGGGCGCCGGGATCGCCAATCGCGGCGTTCGGGGTGGAAAGCGTGATCGATATTCTAGCCAAGAAAATCGGCATGGACCCAGCGGAACTGCGCATGAAAAACGCGGCCCATATCGGCGCCCCGTCCGTCGCCGGTCCGAAGCTCGCCTTCGAAGGGTATAGCGAAACGGTGCAGGCGGTCCTCGACCACCCGGGCTACAAGGCGAAACTCGGCCCCAATCAAGGCCGCGGCGTTGCGTCGGGTTACTGGTTTAATGGCGCGGGCGAATCCAGCGCCACCGTGTTCATCAACACCGACGGCACGGCGAGCATCGCCACCGGCAGTGTCGATGTTGGCGGGTCGCGGGCGTCCATGGCGCTGATGGCGGCGGAAACGCTGGGCATCGATTACGACGACATCCGCGCCACGGTCAGCGACACGACCTCCGTGCAATACACCCATGTCACCGGCGGGTCGCGCGTGACCTTCGCCACCGGCATGGCTGTCGTGCAAGGTTGCGAAAAAACCATTGATGAGTTGCGCAAGCGCGCCGCGATGATTTGGGATGTCGATGTCGAAGGCGTCATCTGGGAAGACGGGCACGCCAAGCCCGCCAGCAGCAATGTCGGCGAGTT
>JABJJH010000620.1 GCA_018660965.1 Rhodospirillaceae bacterium
ATATCGACGCTCGTCTTGAAGGTTTCCCAGTCCAGGTCGTCGAACGGGATGTTGGAGCGCACGGCGGCGTTGTGAATCATGATATCGACGCCGCCGAATTCCGCCGTTGCGGCGTCGGCCATGGCTTGCACCGCGTCGGCGTCGCGCACATCGGCCATGAAGGGGATCGCCTTGCCGCCGTTCGCGCGGATGCCGGCGACAACCTCGTCGCAGAGATCCTTCGCCTGAACCGAATTGATGACCAGCGACGCGCCGCCCCGGGCCAGTTCTTCCGCTGTGACGCGGCCAATGTTGCGCGCGCTTCCCGTGACAATCGCGACCTTGCCTGCGAGTTCGTTGTTTCTATCGATCATGACTATCCCCTTATTAAATCCGTTGGCGCATCATAGGCGCCGCATGGGCGCGCCGCACGCGCGAAACCCGGCGCCATCAGCCGGGCGTTGCGTTGTCCGGACATATCTGGTTGAATTTCGATGCTTGGATTTCAGGCCGGGAAATGAGAGGACGCAATGACGCTGACATTTCAAAAAATCACGGAACATTTCGGCGCCGAAGTGGACGGCGTGGATTTGACCAAGCCGCTGGGTGACGGGGTGCTGGCCGACATCCTGGAGGCCTTCGACGAATATTCGGTATTGGTCTTCCATGACCAGGCGTTTGATGACGATACGCAGATGGCGTTCAGCCGTAATTTCGGACCGCTGGAAACAATGCGCAAGACGAAACCGGGTGGCGGCGGGCATATATCCGATATTTCGAATATCGACCCCGCCACGAAGGAAATGTATCCCGCCGGTCATTGGCGATTGCTGTACAACAAGGGCAACGAAATGTGGCATTCGGACAGTTCGTTCAAGCCGGTGCCCTCGCTGACGTCGATGTTGTCGGGGCGCATTGTGCCGCCGGAAGGCGCGGGCACGGAATTCGCCAGTCAACGCGCGGCCCACGCCGCCTTGACCCCGTCGGAACAGGACCGCCTGGACGGTTTGGTCGCCGTGCATAGTTTCGAATATTCGCGCAGTCTGGTCGACAAGGAACTGTTGAGCGACGCGATGCGCGCCGAACACCCGCCCATCAAGCACGCTCTGGTCCGCGCCAACCCGAAGAACGGGCGCAAAGCGTTTTATTCGGGTTCGCACGCCTCTCACATCGATGGGTGGCCCGAAGCGGAAGGCCGGGCGTTGCTGCGCGAATTGGTTGAGTGGGCGACGCAGCCGCAATTCACCTATCTGCACCAATGGTCGGTGAATGATTTT
Organism: Rhodospirillaceae bacterium; assembly: GCA_018660965.1. Taxonomy (GTDB): domain Bacteria; phylum Pseudomonadota; class Alphaproteobacteria; order UBA8366; genus JABJJH01. The sequence continues at coordinate 1,257 of JABJJH010000620.1, forward strand.
GTGATTTGGGACAATCGCTGCATGTTGCATCGCGGGCGGCCCTGGGACGTAACCAAGTATCCGCGCGTCATGCATCGCACCACGGTGGCGGGCGCGGGACCGACGGTGTCGGAAGACGGGTTGGCGCTAAGCGCGGCGTAACCGCACATAAAATTATAAGAATAGGAGCGAGGCGGACATGAAGGTTGATATTGGATTGCCGTCGGGCGCCTGGAGCGAGATCGGGCCCGCCGCTGCGGACGCCGAAGCCCAGGGGTTCGATTCTATTTCCACGTCCGAACTGGCGCATGAAGCGTTTCTGCGACTCGTCCTTGCGACTCAGGCCACGACCAGGGTCGATCTGGCGACATCCATCGCCATCGCGTTCGCGCGCAGCCCCATGGTGCTCGCCCAAATGTCGTGGGATTTACACGCGAATTCCGGGGGACGTTTTAATCTGGGCCTCGGCACTCAGGTGAAGGGTCATAATGTGCGCCGCTTCTCCGTGCCCTGGACTGCGCCCGCGCCCCGACTGCAAGAGTATGTCGAAGCACTACGGGCGATATGGCGTTGTTGGGAAACCGGCGAGAAACTGAACTATGTTGGCAAGCATTACAATTTCACCCTGATGACGCCGGAATTTTCACCACCGCCCACGGGCTTCCCGATGCCCGCGGTGTCGCTGGCGGCGGTCGGCCCCGCCATGCTGCGGGTCGCCGGACGGGTCGGGGACGGGGTCAGGCTGCATTCTTTTTGCACCCAACGCTACATGAACGAAGTGTGCATGGGCCACATCAACGACGGCTTGGCGCAAAGCGGGCGCGTTCGCGAAGACATTGAAGTGCATGGCGGCGGGTTCGTTGCGATGGGCGAGGACGAGGAAACAGTGGAGAAAATGGTCGATGCGGTGCGCTACCGGGTCGGGTTCTACGGTTCCACCCGAACCTATTTTCCGGTCTGGGAGCTTTATGGGCTGGAGGATCTGGGGTTAAAACTGCACCAATTGGTGGCCGATGGGAAATGGGACCAGATTGCCGGAGAAGTCTCCGATGATGTGGTGAGGCTGTTCGCCGCCGTTGGAACGTACGACACCATCGCCAGCGCCATCGAGGAACGGTTTCAGGGGGCGGATTCACTCCGTCTCGGCTTTCCGGACGGGACCGCGCCGGAATTCAAACGGGACTTGGTCAAGGATTTGCAGCGCATCGAAACGCCTTTCAAGGGGCGCGACACAAAGCGTTGGGCGGCTTAAGAGACGACCTGATTCGGAACAGCGGCGTTGTCGATTAACCGGGTTCCACCGAGATGCGCCGCGACGAATACTCGCGCCTTGCCGTTATCCGTTTTCAACGCTTCGAATGTTTCCGAGTCGCGTATTTCAAGATAATCGATGGGGTCGAAACCGGTCGCGCGAAGCGTTGCGACGCCCTCCGCCAAGGCCGCGCCAGCGTTCGCGCCGTCGGCGAATTTCTGCGCGACATCCTGCAGCACCCGATACAGCGTTGACGCGACGCTGCGTTCTTCTGGCGACAGGTATTTATTGCGTGACGACATCGCCAATCCGTCGTCTTCGCGCATGGTTGGCACGCCCCGAATATCGACGGGAATGTCGAGGTCCTGCGCCATGCGTTTGATGACCTGTAGTTGCTGAAAATCCTTTTCGCCGAAATACGCGCGGTCGGGCAGGGATTGCAGCAACAGTTTGGAAACGACCGTGGCGACGCCGCCGAAGAAATGCGGTCGCGCGGCGCCGCACAAACACTCACTCAGGCCGGACACGGACACCGAGGTTGAAAAACCGTCGGCGTACATTTCGCCTACGTCCGGCGAAAACAGCAGATCTGTTCCCATTTCTTCCAACAAGGCGATGTCGCGGGCTTCGTCGCGGGGATAGGTGTCAAAATCCTCGCTCGGGGCGAACTGTGTCGGATTGACGAAAATTGTCGCAATGGCGAAATCGCAATCCAGCTTCGCCTGGCGGACCAGTGACAGATGCCCTGCATGCAGCGATCCCATGGTCGGGATCAAGCCGACAGTTTTTGAATCGCCACGCCAGCGTCGCACCTGACCGCGGAGACTTGGAATATCGCGAATGATCTTCATGGGTCGTTCTGTAACCGTTACGCGCCTTTTTTAACACCGTAACAGTGGTCCAGTGTTGGAAACTTACGCGCTTGCACGTCTTCGGCGTAGGCGTCGACGGCGGCGGCCACCGCGTCGCCGATTTCACCGTATCGTTTTACAAAGCGGGGCTTGAAGCTGCTGAACAGGCCCAGAACGTCGTCGGTGACCAAAATTTGGCCATCGCAGGCGGGCGATGCGCCGATGCCGATTGTCGGTATGCTCAGGTTTTCCGTCAATCGCCGCGCCACGGGTTCGGACGTGCCTTCCACGACAACGGAAAACGCGCCGGCCTTGTCCACCGCTGCGCCGTCGGCCTCGATCTGCGCCGCCGTTTCATCGGACAGGCCCTGGGCGCGAAACCCGCCGGTGGTGTTGAAGGATTGTGGCATCAGGCCAATGTGGGCCATCACGGGCACGCCGCGCGCAGTAAGGAAGGCGATTGTTTCCGCCATTTCCACGCCGCCTTCCAGCTTCACCGCCTGGCATCCGGTTTCCGCCATCACCCGCGCGGCGTTGTGAAAGGCTTGTTCCGGGCTGGCTTCATAACTGCCGAACGGCAAGTCGATGACGATGAAGGCGGTCTTCGCGGCGCGCGTGACGGCGCGGCCATGGGCGATCATCATGTCGAGGGTGACCGCCAGCGTGTCGTCCATGCCATAGACGACCATGCCAAGCGAATCCCCGACCAACAGAACATCGACCCTCTCGTCCAGGATCGAAGCGATGGGCGCTGTGTAGGCGGTCAGACACACCAGCGGCTCGCCGCCCTTGCGGGCGCGAATGTCGGGAACCGATATCCGCTTCTTTCGAACAGGTATGCTCATCGTGAAATCTCACGTTCCTTGAAATGCGCCGGGGACATTAAGCAATAATGTCGTTCTGCACAAATACTCGCTTTTGGTCTGGATTCAAGCACTTCAGCGTCGGTTATTTCGCCGCACCCGCCTGTCCTGTCACCGCCGCCGTGCTTGGCAACATCAAAACCGCCGCGAATATCAGCGAGGCGGAAACCGCCAGCACGATAAATAGCACGCTGAATCCCCACCCGGCGTGAATGCCCGCGATCATCGGCACCACCGACGCCGCAACGGTGAACGTTATGATGGACCGAATCGCATAAGCGCGGGCGCGCCATTCACTGCGTGTGATGCGGCCCAGCAGGACATCGTTGATGGGAATCTGACCAAACACGACCAGCATGAATCCCAGCGAGACCACCAGCGCCCAATACCCTGAAAGGTTCACCATCACGGCGAAGAGCACGGCCTGCAGGCCCGCGACAATGCCGAAAACCAGGCGAACCGAATAGCGGTCGACGAGATATCCAACGGCAAGTTGCGCAAATGCGGCGAGGGAGAAGACCAAGAACGCGTATAATCCGACCGTTGTCGCGGTGTCCGCGAAATCACTCAATCGTTCGTCGAAAATCTTTGGCAACGCGAAGGTGGTGCTCTGGAAAATCACGCCGCCAATCGCGGTGGAGAAAAAGATAATCGCGAACACGCGGACCAATGTCGCCTTATCGATTGTCATGGGCGCGGCCGCCTTGGACGATCCGCTCGCCGCTTCCGCCGCCCTTTCATGGCGCCCCGCATGAACGAACAAGCCATACGTCACCCCGATAATAATAGAGAGCGCGCCGGGCAGAATGTAGGCGGTGCGCCACCCGGTCGCATCAATCAGGAATCCGGTGATCAGCGCGGCGGCGGCGACGCCCATGTTTCCAAAAATGCCGTTGATCGCAAGGGGAACGCCGGTCTTTTCCCGACCGTGCACGACCATGGCGATGCCGACCGGATGATAAATCGCCGCAAAAACGCCGACACACGCAAGTCCAGCGCCAATTTGCAATGGCGTATCCGCCATCGACGTGAAGATCGCGCAAATCCCGGCGCCGATGAAAAATATCGTCATCATGCCTTCCCGGCTCCACTTGTCGGCGAGCCACCCCGCAGGAATGGCGCAGACGCCGAAGGCGACGAAGCCGGGCGTCGCGTAGGGAATAAGTTCCGCGTAGGTCATGCCCCATTCGTTTGACAGCCGGAGCGCCGCCACCGTCGCGAAAATCAGCACGAACAAATGATCGAGAAAATGTCCAGCATTGAGATAGGCGAAATTGATGCGCTCTCGGGACATGATGAACCTTTCCTGGGTGGTCGGTGGATCGGCGCTTTCCCTACGGGAAGCGGTGGCTTAACATTTCTCGCGGACAGTATTGGCGAGTTTGAGGATGTGAGTATGGCGGCGCAAGACTTTTCGATTGCGATTATCGGGGCTGGTATCGGGGGACTGGCGGCGGCGGCGGCGTTGCGGCTCGTTGGCCTCGACGTTCGGATATATGAACAGGCCAGCGCGTTCGCGCGCATTGGCGCCGGGATTCAACAAAGCCCGAATTCGATCAAGGTTCTTCGCCGCCTGGGGTTGGAGGACCGGCTTAGCGCGGCGGCGTTTCGTCCGCATTCGGCGCTCAACCGCCAATCGGATACTGGTGAGGTCACCTGGGAGAGAATGTTGGGCGACGATGCGGAACGCCACTTCGGCGCGCCTTATTTTCTGATGCATCGCGGCGATCTGCACGAAGCATTGGCGTCCGTTGTCCCGGATGACATCATCGAAAGAAATCGAAAGTTGGTTGGGCTGAACCAAACCGAAGACGGTGTGACGCTTGAATTCGAGGATGGCGAGCCCGTGACAGCCGATGTCGTTATTGGCGCGGACGGGGTGCATTCCGTGGTGCGAGAAGCGTTGCTGGGCGTCGAAAGTCCCCGCTGGACGGGCCGCGTCGCGTATCGCACGACCTATCCCGCGTCGTTGCTGGGCGGGATGGAGATCGACGATTGCGCGAAATGGTGGGGCCCCGACCGGCACATCGTTATGTATTACGTAACCCCGCGCCGGGACGAAATTTACTTTGTCACCAGCACGCCGGAACCCGATTTCAAGGTGGAATCATGGTCGGCCAAGGGTGATCTGGATATGTTGCGCGACGCTTATAAAGATTTTCATCCACAGGTGCGGGCTGTCCTGGACGCCTGTCCCGAAGTCCATAAATGGGCGTTGGTCGAACGCGACCCGTTGCCGAAATGGGGCGAGGGCCGGATCACATTGCTGGGCGACGCCTGTCATCCGATGACGCCGTACATGGCGCAAGGCGCCGCGACGTCGATCGAAGACGGCGCGATCCTGTCGCGGTGTCTGGACGGTGTGGACCGGGCGGGCGTAGCGCGGGCCCTGCGGCGCTACGAGGACAGTCGCAAGGCGCGGACCGCGCGAATTCAGACGATTTCCCGCCTCAATGACATGAACAAGATCAAGGCGGAAATCGAAACCACTTACGGCTACGATGTCTGGACCGCGCCCCTGGCGGAAGAAATGGCCGAGTAGCGCGACATACATGCGACTTTCGGTCCATTGACCTCAGCGGTTGCGGTTGTAAGGTTGTGCGATGATGAGGCGATGTTAGAGAGGAAATGCGCGATGCCGCTTACAATAACGCCGTTATCCGATGTTCTGGCTGCGGAAGCCACGGGCATCGATCTGAGTGAGCCGCTTGACGATGACGCCGGCGAGACGCTGAATCAGGCGTTCAACGGCCACGCCGTGTTGTGTGTCCGCGACCAACACCTCGACCCCGGACAATACGTCGCCGCCGCCAGCCTGTTCGGTGAACCGGTCCAGCAGGTCAACCGGTATTCGCGATTTCCCGAATTCCCGGAAATCGGCATTTTAACGGGGGACACAAAGGACAGCCGTGGCGAACGGATAATCAATGGCGCGACCTGGCACACCGATCATTCCTTTACCGCGCAACCGCCATTGGGAACGATCCTGTATGCGGTTGTTATTCCGGACAAAGGCGGGGCGACAAGTTTTTGCGACATGCGCGCGGCCTATGCGGCGCTCGACGACGACATGAAGAAGCGGGTCGATGGGTTAAAGGCGGTTCATGCCTATGAAAGCAGCCGGTCGCCGCGCCGCATGGCGCCGCGAACCGAGGAAGAAGTGACCGAAACGCCCAACGTCGAGCACCCCTTGGTTCGCAAACACCCGCGCACCGGCGGGCGGGCGTTGTATATGAGCACGACGCGCCTGGAGCGCATTGTCGATATGGACCGGGAAGAAAGTAACGCGCTGGTCGATGAATTGTTGGCGCACGCGACGCAGCCTAAATTTGTCTACGATCATGAATGGCGGACCGGCGACATGCTGATCTGGGATAATCGCTGCACCATGCACCATGCCAATGGGGACTACCCCATCGAAGAAAAACGACTGATGCACCGGATCATGATCGAAGGCGAAATTCCGGTTTAGCGTACGATTCGAAATGGGACGTTAACATTTCAGGGGGAGTACATCATGCTGAGTTGGTTGCGAACCAAGTGGATGACGGGACTGGCCATGACATTATTCGCGATGGTCGCAATGGTCGGCGCCGCCAGGGCGGGGTCGGCGCTGGATGAAAACCGGGTGACGTTGATCCTGGTCGATTCAACCGGGTGAGCGCCCTGTTATGCGTGGGTTCTGTATGAACTCCCAAAACTGAAGGCGATGCCGATGTATGCGAAAATGGATGTCCGGCAATTGCCGCGTGAAACCACGCCCCCGCCTGATTTAGCGTATCTGGATGATTACCTGGAAGGCCGGGAGACGCCCAAGTTTATCGTGTTGAAGGGCCGGGATGTCTACTACAACGACTTCGGGTTCGAGGTATGGAAATTTGAAGTTCTGCCGCTATTGAAGGAATTGACGGCGTCTTAATCCGCCGCCGCCGATTGGCTCGCCACGTAATGCGGCATGACCTCTTTCGTGAATAACTCGATGGACCGCAGCGCTGTTTCGTTGGACAGGTCGCCCCACTGGAACGAACAGACGAAGTAGTTGGCGCCCGTCGCCACGTATTCGGCCATGTATCGTTTGACGGATTCCGGTGACCCCGCCAGCGCGACGCCGCCCAGCCGGGTTGGGTCCTGCTTGTTTTTTTGTTCGTCGAAGCGTTCCAGTTCGGCGTCGATGTCCTTGCGTGTTTCCCGCGTTGGCAAATGTTCCGGACGCGCGCCGCTGAACCCGAAACCGCCGCCGGGGGTGTCGGTTTGAAATTGCGTCAGACCGCGTTTTTCGGCCTCCATGCGTCGGGGCGCGGCCAGGTTCCAGCGGTACTTTTCCCACGCCGGTTGCGCCGCGGCGATGGCTTTTTCGTCGGTATCGTCCAGGACCATATGCACGACCAGGCCGATCTTGGGTTCCTGTCCCTGCGCCGTCAGCGCGCCTTCGCCATGGGTCTTGGCCCAGACGTCCTTGTAGCGCACGACTTCGTGTTCAAGACTTTCCAACGTGCCGACGATGACCGTGTTCATGCCTTCCAGCGCGGCGGTTTCCGCGTTGCGCATATACCACATCGGCGGATGGGGGCGCTGGATGGGTTGCAGCCGCATCGGCAGCGCATCGAAGTTATGGAATTGACCTTTGTAGGTCAGAAATTCCGTGTTCAGCCCTTCCCGCATGATGTTCAGGGTTTCCTGATAGCGGGCGAAATTGATGTCGGAATCCGGTTCCTGACCCCAAAAATAGGCTTCCAGAACGCCGCCGCGGCCCACGCCGATTTCCATGCGGCCGCCGCTTAAATGATCCAGCATGCTGATTTCTTCGATCAGGCGCAACGGATGGTGCAGGGGGAGAACGTAAACGCAAGGTCCAAAGCGCAGGTTGGTCGTGCGCTGCGACACGGCGGCCAGAAACACATTTTGCGACGGCGCCAGACTGTGTACGGCGGGTGAATGATGTTCCGCCAGATGGTAGGCGTAGAAACCGGCTTTATCCAGAATTTCGATCTGCTTCAGCCGCAAATCGTAGGTTTCCTTCAGCGATAATCCGTCAAGGGGCTCGATATGATCGAACACGCCAAATTGTAGAGCCATGATCGTTCTCCCTATTCCTATAAAGCCGCCGCATCTCAATCAACAGCGCGGGGCAAGGATACACCCCCATAAAATGTTACCTGAATTTGTGGAGAGGGAAACGGTTTTATTAACGTGCCTGTTGCAACGCGCCTTGGTATGAGCGGTTTGATGGATAAAAGGACTGAGCCAATGACGCCGATAATCACGATCCTGCCGGGCCGGCAAAAGCGATTGAAAACCGGTCATCCCTGGATTTACAGCAACGAAATCGCGATGACTGCGGAAGCCCGCGCTTTGCCGCCGGGCAGCGTCGTTTCGGTGAAAGGCAATGACGGCGTGTTCCATGGCTTGGCGCATTTCAACCCACATGCGCTGATCAGCGCGCGGATTATCACGCGCCGCGACGACGCTATTCTCGACGCGGCGTTTTTCGAAGACCGCCTGCGCCGTGCGCTGGACTTGCGAAGTCGATTTTTCACCGCGCCATATTACCGTCTGGTCCATGCGGAAGCGGACGGTCTGCCGGGCTTGATTGTCGATCGGTACGGCGACACCATCGTGTTGCAATTCAATGCTGCGGGCATGGACCGTGCGCGGGCCGATGTTCTGGCGGCGGTGAATTCTGTGTTAAGCCCGCGTCGTTGCGTCATTCGCAATGATAGCCCCGCGCGCGAACGCGAAGGGCTGACGCTTGGTGTGGAAATCATTGGAGAAACGGAAACTCCCGGCGATGGAACCTGCGAGATTGAGGAGAACGGCGTCCGTTTCGTGACCGATCTCCAACAGGGTCAAAAAACCGGCTGGTTCTTCGATCAACGGGAAAACCGGCGTTTCGTCGCCAGTTTGTCAAACGGGCGACGCGTGCTCGATTGTTATTGTCATAGCGGTGGCTTCGGAGTGCAGGCGGCGGTTTCGGGCGCGGCTGACGTGACGATGGTCGATAGCTCGGCCCTGGCGCTGGATATGGCGATGCAATCGGCGGCGCTAAACAATGTGTCCGCGCAATGTTCGACGATCAAGGCGGACGTCTTCGAAGAACTGGCCCGGCGGGCCAAGGCGGGCGAGACTTACGATGTGGTGATCGCCGACCCGCCGTCCTTCGTGAAATCGAAAAAGGATCAACATTCAGGCGAACGCGGATATCGCAAACTGGCGCGACTCGCCGCCGCGTTGGTGGCGCCGGGGGGAATGTTGTTTATCGCGTCGTGTTCGCACAATGTCGCGCCCGACCCTTTCGCCAAACTTGTCGCCAATGGGGTGCGGGACGCCCGACGGACGGGGAGAATTTTGCGCGCGTCCGGCGCCGATGTGGATCACCCCGTGCATCCCAGCTTGCCGGAATCGGCCTATTTGAAGGCGCTGACGCTGCAACTTGATTGAGGCGCAAAGCGTGTGGGCGACCGCCGAGGATGAAAGCGGGGAACTTTCAAGTTTGCGGTCGCCCACGGTCTTCGGGGGTCCCTATGATATAGCGCGGCAGGTCGAAAGAATCCGCACCAGTCACTGCGTTGTGATCAGGTGTGTAAGGGGATCAGGATACGGGGAGCGTGGCCCGGAATGTCGAACCGCTCTCGCCGGTGTCGATTAACGTCAGATCGCCGCCGTGATTGCGCATTAATTCCCGCGCATTGGCGAGTCCTAGCCCGGTGCCGCCTGCCCGCACTGAGCCCCGGAACGGCAAGAACAAATTGTCCCGTGCGCGCGACGGTAAGCCGGGGCCGTCATCATTGATGTCGATGTGCAGAAAACCTGGTTCCGAATGGGCGCTTATCGTGACAGTCATGGCGTCCGCCTCCATGGCGTTTTTGGTTAAATTATTCAGTACCCGGTGAATTTGCGACCGGTCGGCGTCAATATCGAGCCCCTGGTCTATTTGGTTGTCGATGTGGAACCCGTCCTTGTTTGTCAACGCGGCGTTGTCCGCGATTTCGGCGACGAGCGTGAAAAGGCTCATCCGTTCGATGCGCGGCGCCGCGTCGTCCTGCCGGACATAGCCCAGCGTGTCCTCACAAAGCGTGACAGCTTGATCGATTGCGGCGATCAGCGCTGGCGTCACGCGGCGGACTTCCGGGTCTTCGCTGCCTTCAAGCCGATCCGACACGAGGACGGCAGTGGACAGGATGCCGCGCAAATCGTGATTGATCTTGGCGACCGCGACGCCCAACGCCGCCAGATGTTCCTTTTGCCGTAACGCCGCGCGAAGTCCGGTCTGCAAGTTCGCCAGTTCGCGCTGCGCAACGCCGATTTCATCCTGCCGGGCCGATGGTGGAATAATCCGCTGGGCGTCTTCGGGGTCTTCGCGAAAATCGGTCATGTTCTGGGTGATGCGGCGCATGGGACGGACCATCAACCATTGCAGCGACAGGAACACCAGCGTCGCCGTCACCAGAGAAATGACAATCGACAGCCAGAATATTCGCCATGCGAAATCGACCAGGGCCGCCTTCAGCGGTTGTTCCTCGATGATAATGTCCATGATGACTTCCGGTGACTTCGGTGATGGCCCGACGACTCGCAACACCCGCGCGTCGGTGCGTTCCAGGGTCATCAGCGCGTCACCGACGAGCTTTGGAAGCCCGGATTCCGTTAAATCCACCGTCGCCTGGACCGGCGGCGGCATGTCGGCAGCGAGCACAAGCTTCGCACCGCCGCGCCGGATGTTGATCGCGTAGGCGCCGACATGGCCCAGTAGTTCTTCGCGCAGGTTGTCGCTCACCATGCCATCCGTCGCCTCGTCGAGGGTCAAAATTGCGAGATGCGCCGCGCTTAGCCGCTCATTCAGCCACGCCAGACGAAATCGCGCCACGGAGGGTACGAAAATGAAGACTTCCGCCAGCATCACGAAAACAATCGTGAGAATCAGAAGTTGGGATGACAGACTACGCATGCGGGTTAGGCTCCGGGCCATTGTTCAGGACGTATGCCCATGCCCAGCGAACAATATTTCTGAATTTGATGCAATCAGCTTCGTTTTTGGGCCTTCAGCGCCTTGTAGGCGACGGGCGCCAGGGCCAGCAACGCCAACCCCGACAATGCGACGGCTATTTCCAGCGTCAACAGGCCTTCGGCGGTGAAGGAATCACCATGATCGAATACACTGCCCAGACCGGCCCCGATCCAAGTATAAACGAAGGTGCCGGGAATGATGCCGAAGAACGTGCCGATGATGTAGGTTTTTAGCGGAACGTTCAGGAACGCCGGAACCAGATTGACAATAAAAAATGGAAACGCGGGCACCAAACGAAGCGCCAGCAGATAACTCAGCGCGTTTTTCTGGAAACCGGCTTCCATTTTATCCATCCATGGTCCGGCGCGGGCGTGCAGCGCGTCGTAAAACATGAAGCGGGCGGCCAGAAATAACAATGTCGCCCCCGCGGTCGCGCCAAACACCACATAGACCGTTGCCAGGGCGGGCCCGAACAGGAACCCACCGCAAATTGTCATGAACGTTCCGCCCGGCGCTGAAATCGCGGTGGCGGCGGCGTAGACGCCCATGAAGGCGAGGGCGGCGACGATGGCATGATCTTCCACACGCGCCATCAACCAACCACGATGGTCGCGCAGCGTTTCGAAATCGAGATAGTGACCGAGGTCAAAGGCGAAAAACAGGCCCAGCCCGACCGCCAGCGCCAGCAAAGGCCAGTATCGGCGCAAGCCACGGCGATTCATCTCCGTGCGGTCCGTCTCTTCAGTTGGGGCCGCTGTGGGCCGCTTCTTGGCATGTTTCATCAATTCGCGCACCGGCCCGGAAGGTTGATTAACATTAGAATACGCGCTCGATGCTTCTAACGGGAAGGCCGACGCCGCGCCAGTCACCATAGCGTGAAGGGGAGCGGATGAAAGGTTCTGTGAATGGCGAAAGATTGTTAATGTTTTTGCCCCATCACGCGCGCTGTCGATTGACTTGCCCTGGGCCAGCTTCTATACAGCGGCCACTTTAAACGCGCGTGTCTGGAGACCGGTTGTGAAACGTACATTTCAGCCAAGTAGGCTTGTTAGGAAGCATCGTCACGGATTTCGGAGTCGCATGG
>JABJJH010000304.1 GCA_018660965.1 Rhodospirillaceae bacterium
CCATACAATTCCACTTGCTTCATCCCCGCCCTCTGCAAAATGCAGAAAGCTTACCACTGGCGGATTTTTACTCCGGCCAACAACCAGACAATCTGGCCGCTTCAGTGGTGGATTATTGCTCCGGCGTTCTCAGCCCTGGTTATCCGCGTTGTCGGAATTGACGATGGAATCGCCGAATAACCCGCGAAACGCGTCCACGCCGGTAAATTCTTCGCCATTGGCGTCGGTAAACGCCAGCGCGCTAACGAGCGGGAATTCGTCAGTGTCGATGCCAATGAGAAAGTCGAACGTCGTAGTCTGGCCGGGCGTGACGCCGCCGCTGGGCCCGGATTCGCATTTCAAGGGGTCCGCCCCCGGGTTGGAATTGGCGCGAAGGCACATGTCGAAAGGGCCAAACGGATTCAGGCTCGCGCCTTCCGGTGAATATCCGGCGATCCAGCCTTCTGGCAGGCCCGACGGGCTGCCCGAGGGATCGCCGGGGAAAATTGGGCTAACCGTTGAAATAATGTTCGTTGGCATTTCCATCGCCAACGTCGTCAAATCGCCGTCCTCGCCCGCGATTCCGTTGTTCGTCACCGAAATATGCATTTGCAGGAAGGTGTCGTCCACAACGCTTGCATCGTTGAATGCCGAAAACGAAAATTCGATTGTCGCGGATTGACCCAGGTTTTCCGTGCACGCCGCCGGATCACACGCCAATTCCCATACGAGGGGATCGGAATTCACGAATGAAATTCCGGCTTTAACAGGGCTGGATGTGGACATCAGGAAAACGCCAACCAACGCGGCGATCCACGTAACGGAAAGTTTGCGCACCATAACCGTTCTCCAATTCATGGCGCGACAGCCGCGCCAAATTCCCAAACCCAAGTGCAATGACTGTGCCATAGCTGTACTCTAATTGTTCAGTTGTGGACAATATCGGTAGGATTTGATCATCGGTAACCCCAAACGGGTGACATTTCCCATTAATATAAAATTAGAGCGTTATTTATACCAAAACGTGTAAGCCCCGACAAGTCAGTCGGGTTTAATCTTGATTGAAATCAGCGCATGCGCTCGACCGTAAACGGGGCGCTGGCGAATAACGCATCCGCCATTGGGGTATCGAACAATTAGGCGGTTAATGTCACTTCGCCGATGGCCAATTTCAACTGTCGCATTGCATGGTACCCGTCGGTTGCCCCGTTAGTCGCCGCTCGCCTCAATTTTGGGTGAAGCATCTTGCGGCAAATCGGCCTCACTGGCGCCCATCGCCAGCATATCCGCGACAACACCGTCTTCCATGCCAATCATCAACGCGTCGTTGAATCGGTTGAAAAACCCGCACAGCGCGGTGCGTAAGGTCAACTCGACGATCTGTTCCTCGGTGAAATGCGCCTTCAGGTCGTCGAACATCTTGTCGCGGATCATGTTCGGCTGTTCCGTGACCGCGACCGCATAATCGCGCACCAGTCGGTCCACATCGTCGAGACCGGGACAATCGGGTTCAAGGATGTTCGCGACCGTTTCCGGCGCCAGACCCTGCTCAATCAGGCGGGGCGCGTGATGGGCCACGCAATAGCGGCACTCGTTAATCTTTGACACCACCACCAGGGCGATTTCCAGCGTGCGGGTCGGCAACACCTGTTCGTCCTTGAAGTCCAGCAGCAGCCCCATGATGTGTTTCACCGCCGAGGGGCGATGACCGAACACCCGAACCTGGTTCAGAAACGGGCCGTATTGGGTTGCGAACTGCTTATAGATAGGTTGGACGTCTTCGGGAATTTCGTCGATTTCAATATCTCTTACGCGCGCCATGTCGCACCTCGCTTGTATGTCTTGTTAAAGGTCACCCATTGAGCCGATCAATGGTCGCGGTCGTGCTGAAACCGTCCACGAGGTCCGCGAGGATGACTTCGCCGCCCCACGATTGCACCTCAGCCGCGCCGACAACGGTGTCGACCGTGTAGTCGGCGCCTTTCACCAGCACATCGGGCCGCAAATGTTTGATCATCTCCAGCGGCGTGTCCTCGTTGAAGATGACGACAAGGTCCACGGTGGACAAGGCGGCCAGAACCGCCGCGCGGCTCGATTCGGATTGGACGGGCCGGTCGGGGCCCTTCAGGCGAGCAACGGATGCGTCGCTGTTGAGGCCGAGGACGAGCCGGTCGCAGGCGGCGCGGGATTGTTTAATCAACGCGATATGACCGGGATGCAGAAGATCGAAGCAGCCATTCGTGAAGCCGACGCGCAGGCCCTGTTTGCGCCAAGCGGCGACTCTGTTGGCGGCCGCTGACGGCGCGGTGACTTTTTCCTCGCCGCTTAAAAACGCTTCTTCGTGCAAGGCCGCTAGGATTTCAGAGGTGTGCGCCGTCGCCGTGCCCGCCTTGCCGACGACGATTCCCGCCGCCGTGTTCGCCAATTGCGCCGCCAGCGCCATGGGCGCGCCCATCGCCAACCCCGCCGCCATGGCCGCCGCCACGGTGTCGCCGGCGCCGGACACGTCGAAAACTTCCTTGGCGCGCGCCGGCAGGTGCCGCGCGCCGTCCCCGTCGATCAACGTCATGCCTTGTTCGCTACGGGTCGCCAGAACGGCGTCAACGCCGCATTGTTCAATGATCCGCTGTCCGGCGGCGACAACCGCCGCGTCCTCGCCGGTCGTCCCGCCGCTCGCCAGCGCCAGTTCGTGCTTGTTCGGCGTCACCAGCGTTGCGCCCCGGTAGCGGCTGTAATCAAACCCCTTGGGATCGACGATGACCGGTCGTCCCAGATTTCGGGCTTCGGCCAGCAGCGGTGTCAGCACCGCGTCATCGAGCACGCCCTTGCCATAATCCGATAGCACCACGATGGCGCAGGTTTGCAACGATTCCAGCGCTTGATCCAATAACGCCCGCCCGGCTCGTTCATCCAGCGGTTCCGTCGCTTCCCGATCAGCGCGGAGCAATTGTTGCCCGGATGCGGCGAACCGGGTCTTGATCGTCGTCTGGCGCCCCGGCGTTTCGATCAGGCGCGGCGTCGCCAGCGCTTCCGCGTCCAGCAGGGATCGAAGTTCCCGTCCCGCCGCGTCGTCGCCGACCGCCGCCACCAGTTCGGTCGCGACCCCCATCGCCACGAGGTTGCGCACGACATTGCCGACGCCGCCGACCATGACGGTTTCCTTTTGAACGGCCAGCACCGGGATGGGAGCTTCGGGTGAAATACGCTCCACGTCGCCCTGAATGAAGCGGTCCAGCATCAGATCGCCAACGCATAGAATGCGGGCGCCGTCATCGTCGGCCAGCTGTTCGATTAATTCGGATAGGTCATTCATTTACATACTCGCCGCATTCCCAGCCTCTGGTTTACCCAGCCTCTAGTTTACCCAGTCTCTGGTTTACAAGGTTAAGACTATGTAGGCTACCGCGCGAAATTTTGGAACCGCCATGTTCAGGACGCGGGGAGGCGTTTGATGATCGAAACCACGTTGGATATCACCACCAGGGACGGCGCGATGGGGGCGTTTGTGTGCCATCCGGAATGCAACGGACCGTTTCCCGCCGTGTTCCTGCTCATGGATGCGCCCGGCATTCGCGAGGAGCTTCGCGATATGGCGCGCCGTCTGGCGAGCGTCGGTTATTACGTTGTGTTGCCGCATTTGTATTATCGGGCCGGTCGTGACGCCGTCTATGGTCCCGATGTGCTGGAGGATGGCCCGGAGCGCGAGCGTATGCGCGCGGTGCGTACTAAAATGACAATTCCGCCGGTGATGGACGATATCGGCGCCATGCTGGACTTCATCGACAGCCAGGATGACGCCGCGCCGGGTCCGGTCGGTGTCCACGGCTATTGCATGAGCGGCCCCTACGCGCTGGCCGCCGCCGCCCGTTACCCGGACCGCATCGCCGCCGCCGCGTCGTTTTACGGCACCTGGCTGGTCAGCGACGCGGAAGAAAGCCCGCATTTGTCGCTGGGACAGGCGAAAGGCGAATTGTATATCGGGTGCGCCGAACATGACGATCTGGCGCCCCTGCCGATGGTCGAGGAACTGAAGGGCTTGTTCGACAAATCGGGCAATCCGGGGGAGTTGGAAATATTTCCCAAAGTTCATCACGGGTTCGCCTTCCCGCATCGCTGGTGTTACGACCAACCGGCGGCGGAACGCCATTGGGAACGGCTCTTCG
>JABJJH010000462.1 GCA_018660965.1 Rhodospirillaceae bacterium
CGCGATCATCACGGGGCGCCCATTGGCCGCCGAGATCGCCTCCAGTTTCTCGATGGTCGATGTCATGCCCTTGGTCAACATGAACACGCCGCGCCCGGCTTCTCCCAACGCGCCGGTCAACGCCGCCATTTCCGCGTCATCGGCCAGACGTGACGGCATCGGCACGCCGCCCGCGCCGTTGTGCTGTTCCAGGGTCGATGTCGCGAATCCGACCGCGCCTACATCCATGGCGTCGCGTACGATTTTCTTCATTTGCGCCACTTCGTCCACTGTCGCCACGCGCTTGGACGCATCGCCGCCCATGACATAGGTGCGCACCGAAGAATGCCCGACAAAGGCCGCGACATTGGGCACCGCGCCCTGGGTCGTCAGCATATCCATGTATTCGGCGAAGCTTTCAAACTTCCACTGAATGCCCGCCTGCATGGCTTCCAGCGACATGCCTTCCACATGAGTCAGGTTCCGCATCACGATATCGCGGTCTTCTTCCCGGCATGGCGCGATGGTGAACCCGCAATTGCCGATGACCACCGTGGTCACGCCCAGCGAGGAAGACGGCGCCGCATAAGGGTCCCA
This sequence comes from Rhodospirillaceae bacterium, assembly GCA_018660965.1. Taxonomy (GTDB): domain Bacteria; phylum Pseudomonadota; class Alphaproteobacteria; order UBA8366; genus JABJJH01. The sequence goes on from JABJJH010000462.1 coordinate 577, forward strand.
GGTCAGCTGGGCGTCGAAATGGGTGTGGATATCGACGATGCCCGGCGCCAGGGCCATGCCGCCCGCGTCCACGGTTTCCGCCGCCGCGCCGACATTGGCGCCGATTTCCGCGATCACGCCGTCTTTCACCGCCACCGCGCCGGTGAACGAGGGATTACCCAAGCCGTCGTAAATAATGGCGTTCTTGATGGCGAGATCATGCATGACTTCCTGCCTCCCTTGATGGTGACGGTTCGTGAACAAATGACGTTAATTCAGGCTTAATATGTCGGCAAATCCACCACGTCACCATGCGAAATTTTGTTGGCGTCCGCGAAAAAGTAAGCGGGGTGAAGAACGCTTTGATTTCATGTTTGTTTTACGGCGTTTCAACCGCAAACTATTTTATCTTTAAACGTGAAAACTTCTTTTCTTACGCCTTAAAATTGACACGAACCACCCCGAACCTGTCCAGACAATTCAACAACCAGACATCGCCATGCACTGACAATATTCGCCGCTTTGGACACGCCACCCACCTTAATCTTGCTTTCGACAACAATCTGACTTCATTCATTATTTTAGATTACACCAATTTTAACACACGAGTTTTTGCATTCAATTTCAATATGTTAAGGATACTTTCTAATGTCAGGGGGAAACCGGGAGGATCGAGAAAAATTCATCGAACTCGCTAAGTTTTACAGCAGATCACTACGTCGCACGGCCAACCGGAAGAATCCTCCGTTGGTTCGCAAGCCGCAAAATCAAACGCCCGCCCTAACTGCAATAGAACCAAGGCGCTCTATCCTGATTCAAGCGATGCTCACGGAAATCGGAATCGAAATGGGATTTAGCATCTGGGTGCCGAAAGCCGATAAAAAGCGGGTCCTAGACGCCACGCAAGCAAAATACCATGCAGCTTTTCTGGATGAACTGCCGCTAAATTACGACGACGCCACGTTGGACACCATCGCCCAAATCGATGTGTTGTGGTTAAAAAACAAATCCATCGTCCGGGCTTTCGAAGTCGAACACACAACCGCCGTTTATTCAGGCCTGTTGCGCATGGCCGATTTACTCGCCCTCCAGCCCAACATGGATATCCGGCTGCATATCGTCGCCCCCGACAATCGTCGAAAAAAGGTATTCCGTGAAATGCTGCGCCCTGTATTCTGTCTTCTGGATCGCGGACCACTGGCGCGAAGTTGCACCTTTATCGCCTATAGCAATATCAACGCCATCACGCGCCTGGAACACCTTTCGCATCTCAAGGACGGCATCCTGGAAAAATATGAAGAACAGGCCGGGCCATAACCACGGCGCGACCATAATACCGGACAGGGGAACGCTTCATAATGACGGACAAACCACGCATCGGCTTTATCGGCCTGGGGCTCATGGGCGGCCCCTTCACCACCCGTCTCGTCGAAAGCGGCTACACCGTCACGGGCTATGATCTCGACGTCGAAAAGGTCGCGCGCGCGGCGGAACAGGGGGTAGCGCCCGCCGACTCCTGCCGTGACGTGGCCGAAGCAAGCGATATCGTGGTGGCCTGCGTCACCTCAACCGATTGTCTGCGCAACGCCGTGTTCGGCGCAACCGGCGTTGCGGCGGCGGGCGCAGCGACCGGCAAAATTCTGGTCGATCATTCCACCACCATCGTCGACGACACCAAGGACATGGCCGAACGCCTGCGTCGTGAAACCGGGATGGGCTGGGTCGATGCGCCGGTGTCCGGCGGCCCCGGCGCGGCGGGTTCCGGAACGCTGGCGATCATGGCGGGCGGGGCGCAAGCCGACATTGATGCGGTGGGCGCGTTGATGACCGATGTATCAAGCAGCTTCACCCATTTCGGCCCGGTCGGCGCTGGCCAGGTCGCGAAAATGGTCAATCAAATTCTGGTGCTGAACAACTACGCCGTCCTCGCCGAAGCGCTGGCGTTGGCCGAAGCCGGAGGCATAGACGCCGCGAAAATTCCACAGGCTCTGGCGGCGGGCCATGCGGGGTCCAACATGCTGCAATCGATGTTTCCGCGCATGATCGCGCGCGACTTCGAACCGGCGGGCTATGCGCGGCAAATTCTCAAGGATCTCGACATGCTGCACGATCTGGCCAAACAGATGACCGTGCCGACGCCCATGTCCAGCCAGACGGCGACGCTGTTCCGCATCCTGAACGCCAAGGGGCATGGGGAATTGGACGGTACGGCGGTGCTGAAGCTCTTCGACAGTCGCGATACGGTTTAAGCCCGTTCACCCCAACGCCAGGAAAGCCTCGGCGTAAATGACGGCGCCGGCGCGTTCGGCCAGAGCCTTTGGCGCAAGGTCAAGCGCCATGAAATACGGTTTTGGATAATCGGTTTCGAATTTTTCAGCCGCTTTCACGTCGAAGCCAAAACGCGTGTAATAATCGGGATCGCCAAGCAGGAACACGGCTTGCCAATGATCCTCTTTCGCGCGCGCCAAGCCGTCCTTGATAAGCCGTGACCCGACGCCTTGCTTCTGATGACCCGGCGCCACGGACACCGGCGCAAGCGCCAGACATTGGCTGGGCGCTTGCAGTTTTGAAAACAAAATGTGTCCGACAACGGCGCCCTGCTCTTCAGCCACCAGAGAAATGATCGAAGCACCGGAATCACGCAGGGAATCGACCAGATTCGCTTCGTCGGTCTGACCGAACGCTTCGGTCACAACGGCGCGAACAGCCGCGATGTCATCCTGTGTTTCCGGTCGAATAATCATATCAAAATCCCAATATATCGATACGCATTAGAGTGTGTCTCGGCTATTCGGAACCACTGAGAATAGCCGAGACACACTCTAATATCTGACGGCTTGTACAAATTCGATAACACAGCGTAAAGTTTCACGAACCGCGAGCGAGGCCACCATGCCAAAGTTACTGACGGACACGCAAGTCGAGGATTACCGCCGGAAGGGGTATGTGTTTCCCTTCACCGCGATGAGCGCCGCCGATGCGCGAGGCTACCGCGACAAGCTCGAAACGCACGAAGCCCAGCTTGGCGGCAAACTGACCGAGCTTGGCGGCCCGGCGCGCTTCAAAAATCAATTGCTGCTGACCTGGGTGAACGATCTGGTCAAGCATCCGGCCATTCTGGACGCTGTCGAGGATGTCATCGGCCCCGACATTCTGTGCTACACGAGCACGTTTTTCATCAAGGAACCGAACAGCCCGGCGATTGCGGGCTGGCATCAGGATTCGACCTATTTCGGCCTGCGCCCGCATGAGCACGTGACCGCATGGCTGGCGTTGTCGGAATCCACAGCGGATAGCGGGTGCCTTGAATTTCTGCCAGAAAACCTGACGCAGTTGAAGCACAAGGACAACGCCATGGAACACAGCGTCAATGGCGGGAAACAAAAAATCATCGAAGGCTTCGACCCCAGCCAGGCGGTGTTGGCGCCGATTGAACCGGGATCGTTCTCCCTGCATAACACGTTGTGCATTCACCGCTCCGCGCCGAACAATTCTTCGGACCGGCGGATCGGCATCGGGATCAGCTACGTTCCAACGCGGGTGCGATGCATTGGGTCAAAACGGATGTACGCGATGCTCGTTCGCGGTGAAGACGCCCATGGCCATTTCGACCTGGAGCCATCGCCTGTCGCCGATCTGGACGCGGACGCACAGGCCGCGCACGACGCCGTCTACAAACGCTACCGCGAAAATTATAACGAACAGCTCGACTGGCACAAAACAGGGCGCGCAGTTCCCGACGTGTAAGAAGCCAGCCCTAAACCGGACGCTCGCCCGCGATGGACAAGCGGTGCATTTCACGCCGGTATCCGTGGTAATCGTTGACCGCCAGATGTTGGGCCGCGCAATTGTCCCACACCGCGAAAACGCCGGGCTCCCATTCGTAGCGGCAGGTCAGTTCGGGACGTTGCTGTTGTTGATACAGGTATTCAAGCAACGCCTTGCTTTCCGCCTCGCTCCAGCCTTCGATCCGCGCGGTGTGCAGCGCGTCGACATACAACGCCTTACGGCCTGTTTCGGGGTGCGTTCGCACCAGCGGGTGCGTCGCTTCTAGAACCGGCCTGTTTTTCGCCACCAGCTTGACGCTCTGATACGCATTGCCCGCGGCGCGACCGCCGCCCTTTCGAACCGTCGAGCTATGCACCGCGCGCAATCCCGACAGCATGGTCTTAAGCCCTTCCGACAACCCCTCATACGCCAGATGCATATTCGCAAACAACGTGTCCCCACCGGCACGCGGCGTTTCCACCGAATACAGCACCGTCGCCTTGGGCGGAATGTCGGTATAGGTGGTGTCGGAATGCCAGCCTTCGCCGAAATTCTTCGTCTCATGCGATTCCTTCACCACGGCGAAAACCCGTGGCTCCTCCGCGAACCCCTCAACGAACGGATATTCACCAACCGGCCCGATATGTTCCGCCACGGACGCCAAGGCCTTGGGGCCAAGGGTTTGGCCGGGGAAAAACAACGCGATGCGGTCGAGAAACAGCGCGCGAATTTCGTCCCAGACATCGTCGCTGGCGTGGGCCAGATCAACGCCGCGCACTTCCGCGCCAATGGCGCCGCTCAACGATTTGGGCTCGATCAATCGGTAGGTCATAATCCAGGAA
>JABJJH010000410.1 GCA_018660965.1 Rhodospirillaceae bacterium
ACTGTTGTCCCATGCGAACACGCTTAATTTTCATTAGCCTCTCCGGTGTCCTTCTGGTCGCCGCGATGACGGTCGCGCTGTTCGAATTGAACCAGCGTCAACGCCCTAACGTTCTGGTGCTGACGGTCGAAAGCACGCGCTTCGACGCCATTTCAAAACACAACACTCCCTTTATCTGGCGCATGGCGGCGTCCGGACACCGCTTCATGCAGCACAGAACGTCCTCGGCTTGGACCGGATCGAATATTGTCTCCATCCTCACCGGGCTTTCCACCTTCCGTCACGGGGTCCATAGCCGCGACGCCTCAATACCCGAACCGTGGCGCCCCCCCCTGGAAACGTTGGCTGAGTCGGGATGGGATGTTGGCGGCGTCCAGAGTTTCATGCTGACGTCGGGCTTCCAAAACCTTGGATTGACCGTGACGCCGTCAATCGACCCAAAGGCGTGGATGGCTGCGCGGCGGTTGAGCCAAACGCCCTTTCTGCTTTGGCATCACTATCTCGACACGCATCTGCCGTACAATCCGCCCAACGCCGCCGGGATCACGTCGCGATTGCCGAAGGACGATCCCGGCGCCGCCAACCGGATGAACCTGGTCAGAACCTCTCCCACGATTCCCGCGCGCGCGGCGACATTTAACGCCGCGGACTTACCCGTTGTCCGCGCCCTCTATGACGGCCAGTTCGCTGTCTTCGATGCGTGGTTCGAATCGCTTTGGACGTTTCTCGATAAGTCCGGCCTCCGTGATACAACCATTATTATCCTGACGACCGATCATGGCGAAGAGTTGCTGGAACGCGGGTTTGTCGGCCATGCATCAACGACGCGCGCCGGGCATCTGCACGAAGAAATCGCGCACATCCCCTTGATGGTCTGGCTCCCTCCCGGCCTTCGCGACGGTGACGCCGCGCCTGAAATAACCGCGCCCAGCAGCCATATCGACATCATGCCGACTGTTTTCAATCTTCTTGGGTTGAAACCCGAAATCCCATTCAACGGCGCCGATCTGTTCTCGCTTCCCGCCGAACGCATTTGGACCGCCGTGACCAGCAAGGCGGGGTTCGCCGAAGACGATCCAACGCAAATCGATGACTTCGTCGCCGCGATCATGGATGGCGGCATGAAGGTGCAGTTGCGTCTGACAAAGAGGGTCGTGACCGGCGCAGAACTCTATGACCTTCGGCGCGACCCGAAGGAACGTCAAAACCGCGCCGACGCGGAGCCTGCCGTCATGGCGCGGATGACGGATCAGTTGATGCGGCAAGTTCTCACCATGCGGATCGCCAAACCAAGCGCGACAAGCGCCCAACCGGCGACTCAAGGCGCGGTTCAGAACAGGGAACCGCCACGCTGGATATTTCCCGCGTCCAGCGGCGTCCTCACCTATGACGATTTGCCGTCACCGCTGACCTTGCGCTGGCGCGGCGCGGCGCAAGCCGACTATCTTTTGCAATATGAAGCAGGCGATGGCCCCATGGCTATCCGGGGTGAGATTCATATCGCTGGAACCGCTCGAGATTTTGGCGCGGTGTCGCGGCATTACTGGAACGAATACGTCACGCCCTACAAACGATTTCACCTGCGGGTCAGATATGCGGGCCAAAACCAATCCAAGCCCCACCCGTGGAGCCCCTGGTTGAACATGGAGGTTCGCAAATGACGCGCGCTCAGCTTCGCGCCGCTGTCGCGGCAACGGTCTGTGTCGGGGCGCTCGCCCTTTACGCCTATGGTTTCCTTGGCGAGCCTCGGTTGCGCGCGGACGATCCCCGGCAACGGACCTACGCCACGCATGTCCGGCAAGGCGACGTCCTGAATCTCGGAAAAGAGGCGGCGCTGGCGGAAGCCTATTGGCGACGGTACGGCGACGTCGCGGCGGACTCGATTTTCGGGCGCGCGGGCCAGCTTGGCGTCCATGGCGCGCGGGAACATTTCAATCGTCACGGCCAGCGGGAAAACCGGCGATGGGGTAAAGATTAATCATTATAAATCAACAAACTATGACCCCGCCCTACGAACAAAGGCGAAAACTTTCACGGCGAAGGGCGCGAACGATTCCGTCCCGTCGTTAATTCGGGATTCAGCCTGTCCACTGAAATAGGGTTTGGGCGTTCCAACGCTTTTGGGAAAGCTGAACCGCACCCGCACCGGTTTGTTTTCCACATTTACCGCAATGAGCACCAAACCCTCGCCGGTATCCTTGAGAAGCGTGCGCACCGGCGCATCGCCACCATCCGCGCCCCCCTCAATTTCCACCGCATAGTCCACCCGAGCGGTTGGCGAGAGAATAGCAGGCGCGAGCCGGGTCAATTCGCCGTTCAACCGTGCAATCGCCGACCACAACAACCGGCTGTTCGCCACATCTTCCTGGGACACGGTCAAGGGCGGTTCGCCATCCCTATTATAGTCCGGCGAATCCCCGTAATCGATCTCGGCCCGCGGCGCCGCGCCCAGAACCTGACCATCACGCGTTACGAAGCTGTCGTGGGCGAAGTAGATTATCCCCGTCGCGCCATGGACAATCCCGGCGTACACCATCGCGCGCAACTCCGCCTCCTTCGGCATCCGCCAATCCCACAAGGGGCTGGCGAAGGCTTGCACCACCAACCAGACGGGCTTTTGACCGGCCACCGCGTCAACGGCCGTCGCCACGGTTTCCGGCACGCCGCGACGCCCCGTCAGGGCATTCGTCGATTTCCCGGTCAACGGATAATTCCAATGCGCCGACACGTCGCCCGCGCGGTTCCACGCCAACCAACGCTCGCGCCACGGCGGATCGATATAGGGCGTATCCAGGACGAACACCGCGCGACCGGGATCCATCTCCCTGATGCGATCACGTCTGGCCTTGAAGGTGGCGAGACGTTCCGTCCAATCCGGGTCCCACTGCCGCAAGGTTGGTTCTTCATCGAGATACCACGCCAGAATCGATTCGCTGTCGCGTCCCGCCAGGACGTCCGCATCGGTTGGATTGTGATAAATTAATTGAAGTCCGCGCCGCGACGCCGCCGCATGGAGCGGGGCCAAGGTCTGGCCCTCCCACCCATGCACCGTGTTGAAACCGGCCTGTTTCAGGGTTGCGAAATCATAATTTCGCCCCTGATGGGTCCCGGTCAAACCATGATAAACGCCAATTGGCAAAAACGATCGCACCGCGTCGTACCGCGCCATGGGCTGTCCCCGCCGGTCCGTATGCGGCGCGCCATCCTGATGAACGGTCTGAATAGCCCCAAGCTCGGGATCGACATACCAAGTCGCCGGATTCAACCCGACCAACGCGGCGACGGCCAGTATAGCGATCCATGCAATCGACATGTGACAGGCATAGGAAACCAGGCGAAACACGTCAAGCCGACCACGCCCGAGCCCCCACCAAACCAAAATATTTTCACCGAACGGTAATTCGCTACACCGGCACCGCGATTTCCGTTAAACTTTCGAAACGTCGAAACGTCGAAACTGAATTCCACGCCCCGCTATACCCCGCTATACAAGGCGCCAACATCCTTCATGCCTGATTCAAACGCGACCCGAGACGAGAAGACAACATCCCCCTTGATCCGCCGGGTGGTTGCGGCGCTGATCATTCTTTCCGTTTCCAGCGTGTTTGGCGCGTATCTAGCCCGATCGATCAGCGCCGTGCAGTCGATTGAATATTGGACACGGGATATCCGGGCCATCCTGTTAAGCCCTTGGAATGAAGTTCGAAATGACATCGTCATTCTTGGCATTACCGAAGAAACACTCAATACCCTGCCCTATCGCTCGCCGGTGGACCGCGAATTTCTGGCGCGACTGCTGAACCACCTCGCCAAGCAAAATGTGCGCGCGGTGGTGTTCGACATGTTGTTCGACCGGCCGACCGAAGCGAAAAAAGACGCCGCCTTCCGACAAGCGCTTGAGGCTTTTCCAGGGCCCGTCGTGGTTTCCTTCGGCGATGTCAGCGACGCCATCACACAAACCCAACACGAGTTCATGGGCGTTTATCTCGACGGCGTTGGAAAAGGATATGCGAACCTTGTTTTCGACACCAACGACGCGACGGTGCGGTGGATCAACACCCACCATGAACAAGGCAAAAGCGATCATATGGGCCTGGCGGCGGAAACCGCGAAAGCCTTGGGCGTGGACGTTCCC
>JABJJH010000198.1 GCA_018660965.1 Rhodospirillaceae bacterium
CACGCCACCAAGGTCCAGGGCCGCACCCAGCGCGCCCAGGCGGCGTCGACCTTGCCTTCGATCAGGGCCGCGATGGCGAAGGAAAACGCCATGGAGAACCCGACATATCCGATGTAGAGCATGGGCGGATGGAACGCGAGACCGGGGTCCTGCAACAGCGGATTGAGATCGCGTCCGTCCAGCGGCGGCGGGATCACGCGATCGAACGGGTTCGACGTTAGCAGAATGAACAGCAAAAAACCGAAGCCGGTCATCGATTGCACCGACAACACCCGGGCCTTCAGGGAGGGCGGCAGATTGCGCCCGAAGGCCGCGACCATGGCGCCGAACACGGCCAGGATCAGCACCCACAACACCATGGAGCCTTCGTGGTTGCCCCAGGTGGCGCTGACCTTATAGATCATCGGCTGCAACGAGTTGGAATTTTGCATCACGTTCGCGACGGTGAAGTCGCTGATCACGAACGAATACATCAAGCATCCGAACGCGGTTGCGATACACGCCATCTGTATCAACGCCGCGGGGGCCGCGGTCGCCATCCACGCCGCGTTGCCTCTGGCCGCGCCGACCAACGGCACAACCATCTGCACGATCGATACGGCGAGGGCGAGGATTAACGAGAAGTGACCGATTTCGGCGATCATCGCGCGGTCTCCTTGCTGGCGCCATCATTGTCTTCGGCGCCTTTCCATTCCCCGGCGCGTTTCAGGGCGTCGGCGACTTCGGGCGGCATGTATTTTTCATCGTGTTTGGCCAGAACCTCGGTCGCGACGAACAGGCCGTCCGGGCGCAGGCTGCCCGCGCTGACGATGCCTTGGCCCTCTCGAAACAAATCCGGCAAAATGCCTTTGTAGGCGACTTTAACGGTTTGTTTTAAATCGGTGACGGTGAACAAATTGGTGACCCCGTCCGGCGCCCGCGATACGCTGCCTTCCTCGACCAATCCACCGATCCGCAATAATTGGCCCGGCTTTATCCGCTCCGCGCTCGCCTGTTTTTTGTTAAGGTCGGAGGGACTGTAAAAGAACACGATAGAGTCTTCGAACGCGGTCAGCACCAGCGCCGCCGCGATGGCCAGCATGGCGCCGCCGGACACCAACGCATACAGCCGCCGGCGTTTTCGTGTGGCCGCGCGGCTGCGTTTGGGGGGGGACATATCGTTCATTCGACGACCTCGTCCTGGGCGCCGACCTTGTCGTGGGGCGCGTCGCCACCACGGCGCACGGCGCGAAGTTGTTGCAGGACGCGTTCCTGATCGCGCATGGTGCGGATTGAGGCGATCAGCAGGCCCAGCAGAACGACGGTGGCGATCAGATAAGCTGGCCAGATGAAGGCGCCATGGCCGCCCATCGCCAGAAATTCAGTAATTTGCTCCGACATGTTCTACGCGATCATCCTATGCGTCGACCCGGCTTATGCGTCAATTTGACCAAGTCTGAGGTTCCTTATTTTCGTCGCCGCCAATTCGCCGCGAAGTCGTAAAATCATCACCACGAAATAGAACATGGTGAACCCGACGCTCATGATCAACAGGGGCCACAACATGGACGCGTGAATGGCCGGGCCGTCGAACCGGACGACGCTGGCGGGTTGGTGCAACGTGTTCCACCAATCGACCGAGAATTTTATGATCGGCAGATTGACCGCGCCCACCAGCAACAGGACGCTCGCGGTGCGTTGTCCGCGCGCGCTGTCGTCGAAGGCGTTCACCAGCGCGATATAGCCGATATACAAAAAGAACAGGATCAGCACCGAGGTCAAGCGCGCGTCCCACACCCACCAGGTGCCCCACATCGGCTTGCCCCACAGGGACCCGGTCAACAGGCAGATCATCGTGAACCCGGCGCCGATGGGGGCGCTGGCCTTGGCGATCATATGGCCCAGCGGATGGCGCCAGACAAGCGCGGTTGCGCCCGCGACCGCCATTGATCCGTAGACGAACATCGCCATCCACGCCGACGGCACATGGATGTACATGATGCGAACCGTTTCGCCCTGCTGGTAATCCGGCGGCGCGACGAACAGGCCCAGATACAGCCCGACGCCAATGCAAAGAATCGTCAGCCCCGACAGCCATGGCAGTAAGGGATTGGCGATGCGTAAAAATTGATTGGGATTGGCGTACTTATGCATGGGAATTGTATAGCGACTCCGGCGCCGTCACGCCAAAACAATTTGCGCTTAATCTAGAGCCCTAATCTAGAGATTGCCGAATCGCCGCGGCCCCCGCCCATGGCGCCAGCGGCAAGGCGGCGGCCAGCAACGCCGCCAGAATGAGCAGATGCGGTTTGGCGGGCAAGCCTGCAATGGCCGCATCCATCGCGCCGACGGCGAAAATCAACACCGGAATATAAAGCGGCAAGACCAGCAAGGCGATCAACGCGCCGCCGCGCCGCGCGCCTAGGGTCAACGCCGCGCCCGCCGCGCCAATCAGGCTGAGGATGGGCGTGCCGAGCAGCATGGAGATGATCAAGGCCGCAAAGCCTTCTTCGGGCAGGTTCAGCAGCAGCGCCAGAACCGGCGCCGCCAGAATCAGCGGCAATCCGGTCACCAGCCAGTGCGCCGCGACCTTGGCGAGAACCACCAGTTCCAACGGCAATGGGCCCAGAGCCAGAAGATCGAGCGACCCGTCGTCATGGTCTGTCTGGAACAGATGGTCGAGCGACAACACGGCGGCCAGCAGGGCGCACACCCACAACACGCCCGGCGCCATACGCGCCAGAATATTCGGTTCTGGGCCAACGCCCAGCGGGAACAGCGCCGTGGCGATCAGGAAGAACATCAAAATCATGATGACATCGGTGCCCTGACGCAGGGTCAACCGAACATCGCGCGCGACGATAAGGCCAATCGCCCGGAGCATGGCGCCGGTCATGCGGAAAGACTTTCGCCAGTGGGGTCAGCGACGGGGGCGAACTGGTCGAGCGCGAGGGTCTTTGTCGAGCCAAGCTGTAACGGCGTATGGGTCGATAAAACCGTCATGCCCCCGGCGCGGCTGTGCGCAGCGATCAATCCTTCCAGGGTTCGCGTCGACGCCGCGTCCAGCCCGACGCTCGGTTCGTCCAGCAACCACATTCCGGCGGGCGCGGCGGCAAGGCGCGACAAATTGGCGCGCCGCCGCTGACCGGACGACAACAATCGGCCCGGCAAATCTGCAAGCGCCGTCAGATCGAACGCCGCCAAGGCCGCCGAAACCGATTCCGGAACCGATTCCGAATTGTCGTTGTCGCGCAACGCGGCCCAGAATTGCACATTTTCCGCCACGCTCAAGGCGGGCTTGATCGCGTCCTGATGCCCGACATAGTGCAGATTGTCGCGGTGCGCGTCCGGATCGTCGCGCAGATCGGTTCCATCGCGCAAAATTCGCCCCGCCGCCGGGCGCAATAACCCCGCCATGACCCGCAACAAACTGGATTTACCGCTGCCGTTCGGCCCGGACAAAACCAGGATATCACCCGCCGTCAGGGCGAAGGTCAGGCCTTCGAACACCTTGCGGTCGCCGCGAATGCAGTCGAGGGTCTCGCCGGTAAATGCGCCGGTGTTTGGCATGAAATTCCGTTACTTAAAGACTCGGTTCCCGAAACGCCGCCAGATATAGCACCGGATGGCCGTCGAGTTCAGGGATAAATTTGTGGGGTGGCCGCGCGGCGAAAAAAAGGGACGGCCGTCGGGGGTGGGCCGACGACCGTCCTGAACGACGGCTCAAAACCCGAGCCGGTTCAATGAGACTGCCGGGGAAGCAGTCTCGACTGAGAGGGGAGGTCTCAGTAGGACTAGTATATGGGGATGCGACCGTGGCGATCCAATGCCCGGAATAAGGCAATTTCATGGCGAATCTGGCCTCTGTGATATTGGCCAGCGCCAGTGGAACCCGGGCTATTCAGACTCGGAATTTTCAGGCCCGGATTCTTCAGAGCCTGATTCTTCGGGCCAGGTCGTTTTTTCGTAAAGATCCTGCAGGATCGCCGGCAAATCGTTCGCAACCGCCCCGCCGTCGGCGAAGACGCGCAAATGCGTGGCCAGGGTTTCCGCCGTGGTTTCCGCATTTTGCATACGGCGAATATTCAACGCGCCATCGTTTCCATCACTTCGCGGCATGTCGCTTTCCAGCAGCGCCTGTTCCAGATAGGCGTAGGTGTAGGACACGGCTTCCGCCATCGCGCTACCGAGCAAGCTAAGCCGGACGGCGTTGCTTTCATAAACCGGGCGCGCCGGAAAGGCGGTTGAACCAGGCAATTCGCTCCATTCGTCCATGTTGTCACTGTCGCGGCGATTTTTGTCTTCTTTCAGATAGGCGGCCTGGGTCGACGTCCAATTCGCCAGCGCCACGAGTTCGCCCCGAATTGCGGCGGCCAGGGCGCGGGCTTCGGCGCGGCGACGGTCGTCAATTGCGACGCGATTGACTTCGGCGTTGTACAGAATGCCCATCAGCAGCACGAGGAACCCAATCGTTAAGCCGGAAAACCCGCCAACCAGCGATCCAAACCCGACCGGGATGTCTTCCAGCCAAACCCGGACTTCCGGGACATGCAGCGCGAAAGCGAGCGAGGCGAAGAGCAGAAAAAGCGTTGCGGCGGAAAACGCAATTGGATCGGGAAGCCATCTATTCATGTCATTACTTTGCTATAGCGTCGGTTTAGGCACAAGTCCTCAACGGATTTCAGGTTATTTTGAAAAAAATTCACGTAACGCCGCCGCTGTCTCGCCGGGCGCTTCTTCGGGCAGGAAATGTCCGCAATCAATCGCCTGGCCTTCGACGCTCGTCGCCCAGCGCGGCCATGTGTCCATGACGCCTTTTCGTTTGTGCGGTTTCCCCGCTCCGCCCCACAGCGCCAGCATGGGACAGTCGATTTTGTGGCCGGAATCGAGGTCGGCCTGGTCGATATCGCAATCGATGGCAATACCGGCGCGATAGTCTTCGCACGTCGCGTGGATTGTTTCCGGGTCCGAAAACGCGGCAATATAGGCGGCCATGGCCTCGTCGCTGAACGCGCCCGGCGTTTCGCACCAGCTTTCCAATGTGTGACGCAGGAAATATTCCGGGTTCGCGCCGATCATGGTCTCGGGGAACGGCGCAGGCTGGACCAGGAAGTACCAATGATAGCTGCCATAGGCGCTGGACCGCGTGACCTGCTGGAACTGCTCCAGGGTGGGAATGATGTCCAGGGTGGCCAGCCGCGTGACGCGGTCCGGATGATCCAGCGTCAACCGGTAGGCGACTCGTCCGCCGCGATCATGACCGGCCAGAAAAAAGCGGTCATGCCCCAGCGCGCTCATCACTTCGACCATGTCGCGGGCCATGGCGCGCTTCGAATAGGGCGTATGGTCGGCGTCGGTCGGCGGTTTGCCGCTGGCGCCGTATCCGCGCAAATCGGGCGCGACGACGGTGAAGCCATCGGCCAGCAGGTCGGCGACGTCACGCCAGATCAAATGGGTTTGCGGGTAGCCGTGCAGCAACAAGACGGGAGGGCCGCTTCCGCCAATCCGAACGAAGATGTCCGTTTCCGAAACCGTGATTCGGCGGCTTTCAAAACCTTCAAAAATGATGGAATCCTCTTGTTGAAAAGATGGTGAACGGGCTGTCAGCCATAGGACCG
>JABJJH010000252.1 GCA_018660965.1 Rhodospirillaceae bacterium
CACATCGATCTTCGCTTCTCCGACGTGCAGTTCGTCCACGCGAAGACCGGGCAGGACGTGGTTCGTGTGCAGCACCACGCGGACGTGTAAGCGCTGGTCTCCTGGTTCGAATTTGAGTTGAGATTGGAGGCTAAGCAGCCGTGATCGGTGAATGACCTGAGTCATTTCGTCGTCACGTGCAGCTCGGAGCAGTGCCGCGACCCGCGGGTCTTCGAAGTCGAACAGATCGAGCGCGAACTTTAGAATCAGGCGACGTCGCGCATGGCCTGAAGCCGGATTGCCGATGCAGTTCGGCCCATACCGGTTCGATAACGGCGGTTCGTTCTGGAAGGGCCGCTTCGCGGGGCGATGACTACAAAGTTTCGCCCCACAAATTTTCGCCAGAGAGATTTAGACATGGCCAGAGGAAAAGCGCCGTCACAGCGGCAACTTCGCGTTGGCGAGGAAATACGGCACGCGTTGGCAGAAGTCTTCGAACGCGATGGTCTCCGCGACCCGGATTTGCAGGGGCGTTCGATCACGGTGACCGAAGTCCGCGCCAGTCCCGATTTGAAAAACGTCATGGTCTACGTGATGCCGCTTGGCGGTGAAAACGTGGACGGCGTGGTCGCGGCGCTGCGGCGCGCGTCTTCGTATCTTCGTGGCGAAGTCGGGCGACGGTTGCGGTTGCGCAACACGCCGCGCCTGTCTTTCGAAGCCGACTGGAGTTTCGAACAGGCGAGCCATATCGACAAATTGCTGCGCGACCCGCGTGTGTCCCAGGACACAAAGGGCGCATCCTATGACATTGATGATAAGACAGGTGATCATGGCGCGTCGTCATAACGGGCGAAAACGTCGGGGCCGCGCCGTCAATGGCTGGCTGATTGTCGATAAGCCGACCGGCCTGACGTCCACGGCGGTGGTCAATCGCGTGAAGCGGCGCTATGACGCGGCCAAGGCGGGGCATGGCGGAACGCTGGACCCGTTGGCCACCGACTTGTTGCCGATTGCTTTTGGCGAGGCGACGAAAACCGTTCCCTATGTCATGGAGGGCCTGAAGACCTATCGCTTCAGTCTGCGTTTCGGCATACGGACCGAAACCGATGACGCCGAAGGCGCGGTCGTCGAAGAATGCGACGTGCGGCCCACCGAAGATGAAATACGCGCGGCCTTGTCGCAATTCACCGGCGATATACAACAAACCCCGCCTATTTATTCGGCCATCAAGGTCGATGGCGAACGCGCCTATGATCTGGCTCGCGCAAAGAAGCCCGTCGTGTTGGAGCCGAGACCCATTTATATCGAAGACTTCCAGTTGATTGGATATACCGACGCCGACCATGCTGACTTCCTGGTGAAGAGTGGAAAAGGGGCCTATATGCGGTCCCTGGCGCGGGATCTGGCGCAGGCGGTTGGAACAGAGGGCCATATCGCGGCGCTGCGGCGCTTAAAGGTGGGCTCATTTACCGAAAACGACGCGATTTCGCTGGACGAATTGGATTCGATTGGGCAGATTGCGGCGCTTGAGCAACGATTGCTGCCGGTTGCGGCGGCGCTGGACGACATCCCGGCGCTGATGTTGACTGAAATGGAAGCAAGCCGACTGAAACATGGACAGCCGGTTTCGTTGCTGAAAAAGGTTGATCTTGACCGTATCGCCGACTTTGCCGAAGGCGATACAGTTCTGGCCAAGGGCCAGGACGGGCCTATTGCGCTTGTGCGCTATTCGGCCGGCGAGGTTCAGCCAGTACGTCTTTTAAACCTCTAAGAACTAGGAGCCTACGATGTCGATTACTGCTGAACGTAAAAAAGAACTCATGGAGGAGTTCGCCACGAAAGAAGGCGATACCGGGTCTCCGGAAGTACAGGTCGCTGTCTTGACCGAACGGATTCTGAACCTGACGGAACACCTCCAGACGCATAAGAAAGATTTTCACTCCCGTCGCGGTTTGCTGATCATGGTTGGTCAGCGCCGGCGATTGCTGGATTACACAAAACGTAAAGGTCAGGCGCGATATGAAGCGCTGATCGAACGCTTGGGTCTGCGGCGATAGACCCGTTACGCGCGCCCGGCGATTTGGTTTCACCGGGAGTTGAGCGCGTCGAAAAATGGATCGAAAATTCTGTTGAAGGGATGCGCCGCAACCGGATAGGCCGGTAGGGTGCGAAATCCCGGCGGTTGGCGAGCATGGGCTCGCCGCTGCGATTTTCGGTATGATTGTATGTGAAGGATACGAAATGTTTACGATTGCGAAGAAAGAAATTGAATGGGGCGGGCGTCCGCTAATTATGGAAACCGGACGCATCGCGCGTCAGGCCGACGGCGCGGTTCTGGTGACGTATGGGGGCACGCAGGTTTTGTGCACCGCCGTCGCCCAGCGTCAGCCGAAAGCGGGCATCGATTTTTTCCCGCTGACGATCAACTATCAGGAAAAGACATTCGCCGCCGGCAAGATTCCGGGCGGCTTTTTCAAACGCGAAGGCAGGCCGAATGAAAAGGAAACCCTGACCTCGCGCCTGATCGACCGACCGATCCGACCGCTTTTCGCGAAGGGCTTCCGCAACGAAACGCAGGTCATCTGCACCGTTCTGGCGCATGATCTGGAAAATGATCCCGATGTTGTGTCCCTGGTTGGTGCGTCGGCGGCGTTGACGATTTCAGGCATCCCGTTCATGGGGCCGATCGGCGGTTGCCGCGTTGGCAGCATCGACGGCGAATTCGTGCTGAATCCGACGGAAGATCAAAAGCTGGAATCGGCGCTCGATTTGATGATGGCCGGCACGAATGAAGGCGTGCTGATGGTCGAATCCGAAGCGCATGAATTGAGCGAAGAAGCCATGCTCAACGCCGTGATGTTCGGTCATCGCGAAGCGCAGAAGGTGATCGACATGATCATCGACCTCGCCGAGGATAGCGCCAAGGAACCGTGGGATGTGCCGGGACCTGACGAGAGCGTTGCGGCGGTCAGCGAGAAAGTTAAGACCCTTGGCGAAGCGGCATTGCGCGACGCGTATGCCAAATCCGTCAAACAGGAACGCGTCGAATCGGTCGATGCGGCGAAGGCCGATGTTTTCGCCAAGCTGGCGGAAGAAGACGCTGATTCCAGCGTCGTCGGCGGCGCCTTGAAATCCCTGGAAAAGGACATTGTCCGGGGCGCCATCCTGAAATCCGGCATTCGCATCGATGGCCGCGACACCAAAACGGTTCGCCCGATTGTCGCGCAAGCCGG
Source organism: Rhodospirillaceae bacterium (assembly GCA_018660965.1). Lineage (GTDB taxonomy): Bacteria > Pseudomonadota > Alphaproteobacteria > UBA8366 > JABJJH01. Next base: position 3,213 of record JABJJH010000252.1, read on the forward strand.
TGTTCTGCCGCGCGCCCACGGGTCCGCGCTGTTCACGCGCGGTGAAACCCAGGCTCTTGTGGTGACCACGCTGGGCACCGGTCGGGATGAACAGATGATCGACGCCCTGGAAGGGGAATATCGCGAGCATTTCATGCTGCATTATAACTTCCCACCCTATTCGGTTGGCGAAGCGTCATTCCTACGCTCACCGGGACGTCGCGAAATTGGCCACGGGAAATTGGCGTGGCGCGCGATTCGGCCCTTGTTACCGTCGAAGGAGGACTTCCCCTACACCATTCGCGTCGTTTCCGAAATCACGGAATCAAATGGATCGTCGTCGATGGCCTCGGTCTGCGGCGCGTCCATGTCGATGATGGATTCCGGCGTTCCGCTGACGCGGCCTTGCGCGGGCATCGCCATGGGGCTCATCAAGGAAGGCGATGAATTCGCCGTCCTGTCCGATATTCTTGGCGACGAGGACCACCTCGGCGACATGGATTTCAAGGTGGCGGGCACGGAAAAAGGTGTGACCTCGTTGCAAATGGACATCAAGATCACGTCGATCACCGAGGAAATCATGGGGATCGCCCTGGGACAGGCAAGGGACGGGCGCCTTCATATTCTTGGCGAAATGGCCAAGGGCATCGAAGGTGCGCGCGACGGCGTTTCCGACAACGCGCCACGCATCACCACGCTGACCGTGCCGCGCGATAAAATTCGCGATGTCATCGGTCAGGGCGGTAAGGTCATCCGGGAAATCTGCGAGGTCACCGGCGCCAAGGTCGATATCGAAGACGACGGAACGATCAAGGTCGCAGCGGTCGATCAGGATGCCAGCGACAAGGCCATCCAATGGATCAACTCCATCGTGGCCGAGCCGGAAGTCGGCGTCATTTATAGCGGCAAGGTCGTGAAGGTGATGGATTTCGGCGCCTTCGTGAACTTCTTCGGCGCCAAGGACGGTCTGGTCCATATCTCGGAACTTGCGGCGGAGCGAGTTGGCGCGGTTGGCGATGTCGTCAAGGAAGGCGACGAGGTCAAGGTCAAGGTTCTGGCCGTTGACAATCGCGGCAAGATAAAGCTGTCCATGAAGGCCGTGCAGCAGGAAACCGGTGAGGATCTGACCGCCGCCTAATTGCGGCGCTATCCACGCAATAAAAAGGCCGGTGCGGATCTTCGCCCCGGCCTTTTTTATGGGAAAACCGGTTGGCGCTAATCGCCCGCCGCCATGCCGATAATGTTGTAACCGCTATCGACATACAGCACGTCGCCGGTTGTGCCCGCGCCCAGATCGGATAGCAGATAAAGCGCCGCGCCGCCAACGTCTTCCAGTGTGATGTTACGCCGCAACGGGGCGTTTTCGCCCTGCCATTTGTAAACGAACCGCGCGTTGCCGACGGCCGCGCCCGCCAGAGTGCGCATCGGGCCCGCCGAAATGGCGTTGACGCGGATGCCGTCCGGCCCCAGATCGGCGGCCAGATACCGGGTGCTGGCTTCCAGCGCGGCTTTGGCGACACCCATGACATTGTAGTTGGGCATGACCCGTTGCGACCCGTCATAGGTGAGCGTCAACAGGCTGCCGCCATTGGTCATCAAGGGCGCCGCGGCGCGGGCCAGCGCCGTGAAGGAAAAGCAGGATATCTCCAGGGTGCGCGCGAAATTTTCGCGCGATGTGTCGACGAATCGACCGTTCAATTCCGCCTTGTCGGAAAAGGCGATGGCGTGAACCAGAAAATCCAGACCCCCCCACGCGTCGCGGATTGTCGCGAAGGCGGCGTCCACGTCGTCAGGATTGGCGACATCGCACGGTATCAAAATGTCCGATCCAATTGATTCGGCGAGCGGGCGAACCCGTTTGGCGAACGCGTCAATTTGATAGGTAAACGCCAGTTCCGCGCCGTGGGCGGACAAGGCCTTGGCGATTCCCCATGCGATGGAATGGTCGTTGGCGACGCCGAGAATAAGGCCGCGCTTTCCCGCCATGAGCGCTGTTGGTGTTGTCATGTATCCCCGTTTGCGCAGTGTGAAACCACGCTGAAATTCCGCATCGTCCTGACCATTACCTTAGGTAAAAAGCCTGGCCCGCTTAGCTTTCGCAGCGTTTGAACACGAGCGTGGCGTTGGTGCCGCCGAAACCGAAGCTGTTCGACATGACGCAATCGAGCGTCACATTGTCCTGGCGTTCCCGCACGATTGGGAAGCCTTCGGCTTCCGGCGTTAATTCGTCGATATGCGCGGAGGCTGCGATAAAGTCGTTGTTCATCATCAAGAGACTGTAAATCGCTTCCTGCGCCCCCGCCGCGCCAAGCGAGTGGCCGGTCAGGGATTTGGTCGAGTTGATCTGGGGAACGTTGTCGCCAAACACTTCGCGCATTGCCTCCAGTTCCTTGATGTCGCCGATTGGCGTCGACGTGCCGTGCGCGTTGATGTATCCCACGGGCTGGTTGAGCCCGGCGATGGCTTGTTTCATGCACCGCACGGCGCCTTCGCCGGACGGCTGGACCATGTCATAGCCGTCGGAGGTCGCGCCGTACCCGCCAATTTCGGCGTAAATCTTGGCGCCGCGCGCCTGGGCGTGTTCAAGCTCTTCCAGAATGACAACCGCGCCGCCGCCCGCGATGACGAAGCCGTCCCGGTTCTTGTCGAACGCCCGGCTGGCGACTTCGGGGGTGTCGTTATATCCCGACGACAAGGCCGGCATGGCGTCGAACAAAAGCGTGAAGGACCAATGAAGTTCTTCACCGCCCCCGGCGAACATGACGTCCTGTTTGCCCCACTGGATAAGTTCGGCGGCGTTGCCGATGCAATGCGCGCTGGTGGAGCAGGCGGAACTGATGGAGTAGTTGACCCCGTGAATATGAAAGGGCGTCGCCAGGGTCGCGGAATTGGTGCTCGACATGACCTTGGGCACGACGAAGGGGCCGACGCGTTTGGCGCTTTTTTCCCGCATCGTGTCGACAGCGGTGACCATGCTCTTCATTGAGGGGCCGCCCGAGCCCATGATGAGTCCGGTCCGCTCGTTGGTGATGTCGCCCGCCTCCAGTCCGGAATCGGCGATCGCCTCTTCCATCGCGATGTAGTTGTAGGCGGCGCCGTCACCCATGAAGCGCCGTTGTTTCCGGTCCAGGCGCTCATCCAGATCCATTTTGACGGATCCGTGGACATGGCTGCGAAACCCAAGTTCGGCGTATTCCGGGCAATGCACGATGCCCGACCGGCCTTCCATGAGGGAATCCAGGACTTCTGTTTGATTGTTTCCGATACTGGAAACGATTCCGATACCTGTAACGACTACTCGGCGCATCGCACGACCTTTTTAAAAATGTTCGACCTGTCTTTACGGTTTGGCTTAACCCGCCGCGAAGAGGCCAACACGAATATCATTCGCGTGAAATATTGGCTCTCCATCGACGCTCACCACGCCATCGGCGATGCCGAGGACGAGTTTACGCATGATAACCCTTTTTATGTCGATGTTATAGGTTACCTTTTTCGCGGTCTCCAGGACCTGTCCGGAAAACTTGACCTCGCCGACGCTGATCGCGCGACCGCGCCCGAGACCGCCGGACCACCCCAGGAAAAAACCGATAAGTTGCCACATACCGTCGAGCCCCAGACAGCCGGGCATGACCGGATCGTTTTCAAAGTGGCATTCGAAAAACCACAAATCCGGGCGGATATCCATCTCGGCGATGATTTCGCCCTTTCCGTAAGCGCCGCCCTCGTTCGAAATTTTCGTGATGCGGTCCATCATCAGCATCGGCGGCAAGGGCAACTGGGCGTTGCCCGGCCCGAACATATCACCATGCGCGCAGGTCAGCAGATCCTCATAATCGAAACTGCTTTTGGTCTTGTCGCTCACGCCGCGCCCTCACTTTTCATTTCACCACTCAGCATCGCTATTTCAGCAAATCCATTATCAAGGCGCGGAAAATAACCCTGTCGGCGCCCGTAGTCCATCAATCCTTGCGCCAAACCCTCGAACCGCCGCCGCCCGGACTGCGTCCTATACGTCCAGGTTCGCGACCTTCAGGGCGTTTGATTGTATGAAGTTGCGCCTCGGCTCAACCACATCGCCCATCAGGGTGGAAAACAGCTCTCCGGCTTCTTCGGCGTGGGCGACCTTGACCTGCAACAGCGTGCGCGCGTTCGGGTCCAGCGTCGTTTCCCAGAGCTGATCCGGGTTCATTTCGCCCAGCCCTTTGTAACGTTGTATCGCGATGCCCTTGCGGCCCAGCGTCATGACCTGATCGAACAACTCAATGGGTCCGGAAATGGCGATGTCCGTCGCCCCTGAACTTGATTCGCCCTTCGATCCGGAGGCTTTCAGGATTGCCGCCTTGGTTCCGAACATGCGTTGTAAATCGGCGGCCAGCGCATCCAACCGGCGCGCCTCGACGCTGCGGATCAGGTCGCCGTCGACGTTGAAGCGGCGGGTGACGCCGCGC
>JABJJH010000283.1 GCA_018660965.1 Rhodospirillaceae bacterium
CAGCGCGTTGCAGACGGTCGGCGTGTCCAGCGCGCGCAAGGCGGCGAGTTCGGATTCGTTCAGGATGTCGTCGCTCATGGTCGGTGTCCCCGTTTGGTGAATGGCGTATTCACAGGGACTGTAATCCGTGCGCGGCGAAATTCAAGGACGCGGCGCTTGCAGGGCGAATTTCCGGCCCTATACTGCGCCGCCGTCCGGTCGGGGACCGGATTTGTGGTACAGAACGCGGCAGGAGCCGCTTAAGAATTTATAAGGTGACGCCATGTCAAAGTCAGCGAAGTCAGGACCCGTTAAAAAAGTAGTGCTGGCCTATTCGGGCGGTCTCGACACCTCGGTGATCCTGCGCTGGTTGCAGGATGAATATAACTGCGAAGTGGTGACCTTCACCGCTGACCTCGGTCAGGGCGAAGAGCTGGAGCCCGCCCGCGCCAAGGCGGAAATGATGGGCATCAAGGAAATCTACGTCGAGGATTTGCGCGAGGAATTCGTGCGCGATTACGTGTTTCCGATGTTTCGCGCCAACACCGTCTACGAAGGCGTCTATCTTCTGGGCACCTCCATCGCGCGGCCCCTGATCGCCAAACGCCAGATCGAAATCGCCAAGGCCACCGGCGCGGATGCGGTTTCCCACGGCGCGACCGGCAAGGGCAACGACCAGGTCCGCTTCGAATTGGGGTACTACGCCCTGAACCCGAACATCACGGTGATCGCTCCGTGGCGGGAATGGGATTTGAACAGCCGGACCCGGTTGATCGAATACGCCGAAAGTCACCAAATCCCCGTGCCCAAGGACAAGCGCGGCGAAGCGCCGTTTTCGGTGGATGCGAATCTGCTGCATATCTCGGCGGAAGGCAAAGTGCTGGAAGACCCCGCCGACGAAGCGCCGGAATACATCTATTCGCGCACGGTCCGGCCGGAAGACGCGCCGGACAAGCCCACCTATATCGACGTCGCTTTCGAAAAGGGCGATGCGGTCGCCATCGACGGCGACCCGTTGAGCCCGGCTTCCCTGCTGACCCGGTTGAACGAGGTCGCGGGCGCGAACGGGATTGGCCGGCTGGATCTGGTCGAAAACCGTTTCGTCGGCATGAAGTCGCGCGGCGTATACGAAACGCCGGGCGGCACCGTGTTGCTGGCGGCGCACCGGGGGATTGAGTCGATCACGCTTGACCGCGAAGCGATGCATCTGAAGGACGAATTGATGCCGCGCTACGCCAAGCTGATCTACAACGGCTTCTGGTTTTCACCCGAACGCGAAATGCTGCAGGCGCTCATCGACAAAAGCCAGGAACGGGTGAACGGTTCGGTCCGGCTCAAACTGTACAAGGGCGGCGTCAGCGTCGTCGGGCGCACCTCACCCGACAGCCTGTACTCGATGGAGCACGTCACCTTCGAAGCGGATACCGTCTACGACCAACGCGACGCCGAAGGCTTCATAAAACTCAACGCCCTCAGGCTCCGCCTGGCGCGGATGCGGGAGGATTAATCCTGTCTGGGCGCGCGGGGAAGGCCGTGCTACAAGCCGCGAATGAGTGACGATAAAGAAAAGCGCATCGATCCGGTCGCGACCGCGATTCTGGATCAATTGGCGGCGGCGGGGCTGGATAAATCCTTGTCGCCAATGGACGTGGCCAAAGCCTATGCGGAAACGCGCCGCAAGCCCTCCGACACGCCGGAGCTGTGGCGTCGTTACTTGATGGCGGTCAAGCAGCAGTCGTTGGCGTTGGCGCGGGCGGGCAAAATCGAGATCACCCGCAAGGGCGAGCCCGTCGATCTAAGCGATTTCAAGGGCGTCGTCCGGCTGCGGCTGCCGCGCGAGGCGTAAGGTCTAGCGATGTCCATGCCCGCGTGGCTGCGATTGGCCATCGGCGGCGCGGCCACGTTGTTGCTTGGCATGGGGTTGGGGCGGTTTTCCTACACGCCCCTGCTGCCCGCGATTATCCAGGATGGCGCCTTGAGCGCGGCGGAAGCGGGCTATGTCGGCGCGTTCAACCTCGGCGGTTATTTGGTCGGCGCCTTGGTCACCCCGGTTTTGCGACGGCGATACGCGGACGCGCCGCTTCTTCGGGGTTGCCTGTTGGTCTCTCTGGCGTGCTTGATTTGCAGCATCTTTCCCCTGGGCTTTGTATGGCTGGCGTGGTGGCGTTTTCTGGTCGGCGTCGCCGTCGCGGTCATGATGATAAACAGTCTCAGTCTGGTCGCGGTCGCCGCGCCGCCGGGCGTCCTGGGCAAGGCGACGGGCGTTGTTTTCACCGGCGTCGGAATCGGCATTCTGTTTTCGGGCGCCGTCGTGCCCTGGTTGTTGGGATTTAGTCTGACGGCGGCCTGGGCGGGGCTCGCCGCGATTGGTATGGTGAGCGCGCTTGTCGCTTGGTGGGGGTGGGGGCCCGCTTCCCGTGAAGGGGCGCCGGCAGCCGCCTATCGCCGTCCCGTGGTGAACGGCGGCGTGGTCCGGTTGGTTGCTGCGCACGGGATGTATTCCATCGGTTTGGTGCCGCATTCCATTTACTGGGTCGATTACATCGCGCGCGGGCTCGACCAGGGCGTCGCCGCCGGGGGGGCGCAATGGGTCTTGGTCGGGGTCGGCGCGGTGGGCGGCACGTATCTGGCCGGATGGCTGGCCGACCGGATCGGCTTTGGCGTTGCGCTTGTGCTGGTGTTCGCGGTTCTGGCCTTCGGGGTCGCTTTGCCCGTCATTGTGGCCACGCCCGCGGCGCTGGTCGCGTCGTCGCTTATCTTCGGCGCCCAGCCGGCGTTGTCGACGGTCATCGCGGGCCGCGCCCGTCAGGTGGTCGGCCCGCGCGACATGCCCCATGTCTGGCGCTGGATGGTCCTGGCGGTCGGGCTGGGGCAGACCGTGGCGGGGTATGGCCTGGTTACGTTGTTCAACGTGACCGGCAGTTATACGCCGGTTTTCCTGATCGGCGGCGCGGCGATGGCCGCCGGGGCGTTGCTGTCGTTGCCGTATTGGGACCGTAATCCGGGTTCCAGCGCGGCGTGACGGGGGTCACTGTGTCGCCGTGATCAAACGCTTATAAACATGAGCAACGCCATGGTTTGGCGACTTGAAAATTTGGACACGATCACAGGAGTATAGGGTCATGTTGAAACGACACGTATATTTATCGACGCTCGCCGCTGTTGGGATGACGTTCTTTGTTTCGGGCGCGTCCGCGCAGACGGTGTCACAGACTGTTTACAGCGCTCCGCTGTTGACGACCCAAGGTTCGAGCCAGGCGTTTCAAGGCCAGCGATGGAGTGGGTTTTCATCGCAAAATCAGGGAGTTCCGGTCTCCGGCGTTGATTCGAGCGCGACCGTTCAAGCTGAAGGGCGGCTCGACGCCAAGGATGGCGACATGGCTGTGAAGGATGAAGCCATGGCCGTGCGCGAGGCGGCTCCGCAAGGGTAAACGCTGCAATAATCCAGGCAGGAAGCGCGCTTCCTGCCTGGACGCGAGCGGTAAAGCCGAGATTCGCGCGTAAAGCGCAAAAGAACGATGAAGGTCGCTGAAAAGCGGCCTTTCAGTGCTTATATAGTAGAGAACGCCGTGGTTTGGCGGATTGAGTCTCGGACACCATCAAATGGAGTGCACGATCATGTTGAAACGATTTGCAATGCAATCGGCGCTCGTCGCCGCCAGCCTGTTCGTATTGATGCCGGCAGCGGTCGCGCAGGGGTCAGGCCCCGTTTATAGCGCCCCCATGATGACCAACCAGGGCATGGGACAAGTGTTCCAGGGGCGCCGCTGGGAAGGATTTGGGCGCCATATGGGAACGCCCGCCATCATCGATCAAAACGGCGATGGCGTTGTTCAACCGGACGAAGCCGCCGCTAGGTCTGAAGGACGGTTCGGCGCCTATGACGCCGATGATGACGGCATGGTGGTGAAGGATGAATTCATGGCCGTGCGGATGCGCGGCGGGCCCAGAGGCCAACTGCCAAAATATTCCACGCAGGAAGCGAAATTTGCCGGCATGGACGCGAACAAGGACGGCAAGGTGAGCAAAGCTGAATTCATCACCGCCGGAGAACGTCAGTACATGAAAAGCGACAGCAACGGCGACGGCAAGGTGACCGTTTGGGAATATCGCGCGGCGCGCGGCGTCAAATAGGCCCCTTGGGGACTCACGCCGCCGTCGTCTAAAGTCTTGCGGGAAGGCCCGCGATGCGCCGCGCGGCGGTTAACGTGTTGCCCAATAACATGGCGATTGTCATGGGGCCGACGCCGCCTGGCACGGGGGTGATGGCGCCAGCCGCCGCAAGGGCTTCCGTGAAGGCGACATCACCAACAAGGCGGGATTTTTGCGCCCCCTGCGCGTCAACACGGTGAATGCCGACATCGATGACGGTGGCGCCGGGCTTGATCCAGTCGCCGCGAATCAATTCCGGTTTGCCAACGGCGGCGACCAGGATATCTGCGCGGCGGCACACTGCCGCCAGGTCGCGGGTCCGGGAATGCGCGACCGTGACCGTGCAATTGGCGCGCAGCAGCAACGCGGCCATGGGTTTGCCGACGACGTTGGACCGGCCCACAACCACGGCGTCCAGGCCGGAAAGGTCGCCGAGTTCCCCTTCCAGCAGCGCGAGGCAGCCAAGCGGCGTGCACGGCGTCATTGCATCGGCGCCGACCGACAGGCGCCCGGCGTTGAGATCATGAAACCCGTCCACGTCCTTTTCCGGCGCAACCGCATTGACCACGATGTGTTCGTCGATATGGCTCGGCAAGGGCAGTTGCACCAGAATGCCGTGGATCGCGTCGTCCCGGTTGAGGTCGTCGATAAGGGTCAGCAAATCGGCTTGCGATGTCGTGTCCGGTCGCCGGTGTTCAAAACTAGCCATGCCGCAATCCGTGACCTGCCGGGCTTTGCTGCGGACATAAATCAGGCTGGCGGGATCTTCACCGACAAGGATGACCGCCAGTCCGGGCGTTACGCCATGCGACTGTTTGAACGCCGCGACATCGGCAGCGATGCGATCGCGCAACGCGGCGGCGGCGGCCTTGCCGTCGATGAGTTTGGCGTC
>JABJJH010000626.1 GCA_018660965.1 Rhodospirillaceae bacterium
CGCGACTGCTCTCTTCAACGACGCCACCAGAAAGTTGTGGAGGAAGCGCCGGCGCCGGGTTTGAGCGACGCGGTGCGCGCGGAAATGGGTGAGGCTGCGGTCGCGGCGGCCAGGGCGATTGGCTATGTCGGCGCGGGGACGGTGGAATTCATCGTCGAAGGGTTGCACGCGTCGGAACCGGGCCACTTCTTCTTTATGGAAATGAACACGCGGTTGCAGGTGGAACACCCGGTCACGGAAATGATCACGGGCGTTGATTTGGTGGAATGGCAAATTCGCGTCGCCGCCGGGGAGCCCTTGCCGATGCGTCAGGAAGATTTGACCGTCGATGGCCACGCCGTCGAAGTGCGGTTGTATGCGGAAAACCCGGCGCGGAATTTCTTGCCGCAAACCGGGCGGCTCGACCATCTGGCGTTTCCGCCCGACAGCGCCAACGTCCGGGTGGACACCGGGGTGCGCGGCGGCGATGAGGTATCGATGTTCTACGACCCGATGATCGCCAAGATCATTACATGGGATCAGGACCGCACCACGGCGTTGCGGCGGATGCGCGGCGCCCTGGCGCGAACCGAAGTCGTCGGGGTGGTGACCAATCGCGCCTTTCTGGCGGCGATCGCGGCGCATCCGTCCTTCCTGGCGGCGGAGTTGGAAACCGGCTTCATCGAAACCCACCTTGCGGATTTGACGCCGGATGCGGGCCCTGCGTCGCCGACCATGCTGGCGCTCGCCGCCCTGGGCGAGTTGCTTCAACCCGACGGGACCGGAAACGACCAGAACAGCGACGCGGCGTCGCCGTGGAATGCGCGGGACGGGTGGCGATTGAATGGGCGCGGCGATTCGGTTTTGCGGTTTCGCGATGGCGATGCGGTCGTGGCATTCAACGTCCGTTATGACGGCCCGGATTTCCTGTTCGACTTCGCATCGGGCCCGGTGCGCGCGGCGGGCAGCCTGAACGATGACGGCGGTGCGGGGTCGATCTTCGCGGTTATCGACGGCGCGCGGGTCGCCGCGACGGTCATTCGCCGCGGCGCCGAACGCCACGTCGTCATGCATGGACAAAGCCACACGCTGGTCGTGGCCGACCCTTTTGAAGACGCGGCGGCGGGCGGCTTGGGCGGCACCTTGACGGCGCCGATGCCCGGTCGCGTCACCGCGGTGCATGTGGCGGCTGGCGACTCGGTGAAGATGGGACAGGCCTTGATTGCGCTCGAGGCGATGAAGATGGAGCACACGATCAGCGCGCCGGTGAAGGGCGTCGTCGAAGAAATCCGCTACGCGGTCGGGGACCAGGTCGTCGAAGGAGAGACGTTGTTGGTGCTCCAGGCGGATTGATGGGACTATCGGCGCAAAGACGACACAGGAGACTTTAATATGGCCGATGACATAGAAACGGGGGAAGGCGATCCGGAAGAGGTCGATCCGGAAGCGGCCGCCCGTGCGCAGGCCATCGTGGACTCCATGCGGGGCAAGTTCCTTGATTGGCTGAAGACGACCGAAGGCGCGCTCGTGGAACATTTAACGGCGCTGGAACCTGGTGTTGACGCTTTGGGGGGCGACGCGTCAGGCGCGACCGATCGGCAGGCCGTGGTCGAAGCGGTTACGGTGATCGCCCATGAAATGCGCGGCCTTGGCGGCACCTTCGGCTATCCGTTGGTCACGCGGGTGGGGGCGACGTTGGAGGATTATCTCATGGAGCGTGTGGATGCGACGGCGGCGGATGTTCACATCATTCGCGAGCATATCGCGGCGGTGGGTGAAATGCGCGCGGCCTTCGCCGTCGATGTGGACGCGGCGGCGGAGCGCCGGTTGTCGGAAATCGCGGACCAGCTCGAGGTCCTCGTCGGCGCCTGATGGGTTGGGTTTGGAAACGATACGCATGCCGCTTCATCTCATAAAACTAAGTGTTGGAATCGAGACCGTGGACCATCTGGCGACGGTTCAGGCGCGGCGGCGCGCGGATAGCGGTCAAAATAAACTCTGGCATCAGACCCGGCAAACGCCGACGCGGGCGGCGGAACTGCTCGACGGCGGGTCGATTTATTGGGTGATCAAGGGGGTCCTGCAAGTGCGCCAACGATTGGTGGGACTGGAAACCATTCGCGACGCCGAA
>JABJJH010000601.1 GCA_018660965.1 Rhodospirillaceae bacterium
CGGAATTTCGCCGCCGGGATGAGCGGCGGCATCGCCTATGTCCTGGATGAAGAGGGTGATTTCGAACAGCGCTGCAATCTGGTCATGGTCGATCTGGAACCGATCACGGCGGAAGACGAAACGCTGGAGGAAATCGCGCATCAGGGCGGAGATCTGGAAACCCATGGCCGCGTCGACGTTGATCGCGACATGACCGGCCATGACGCCGAACGATTACACAAACTGATCGAAGCGCACGCCCATTATACCGACTCCGGCCAGGCGCAGCGTATTCTTGAAAATTGGGACTTCTACAAAACGCTTTTCGTGAAGGTAATGCCCGTGGATTATCGCCGCGCCTTACAGGAAATGCAGGTTGCGCAGGACGCCGCGACAAATTCAGACTTGTCCGCGGAGGGCGCATAATATGGGTAAGGTTACAGGCTTTCTGGAAATCGACCGGCAGGACCGGCGCTATGCGCCCGCGAGCGACCGCGTGCGCCATTTCAAGGAATTCGTGCTGCCCCTGGACCCTGACAGCGTATCGCGTCAGGGCGCGCGTTGCATGGATTGCGGTATCCCATTCTGCCATCAGGGCTGTCCGGTCAATAACATCATTCCCGACTGGAACGACCTGGTCTACAAGGGCGAGTGGCGCGCGGCGTTGGACGTTTTACACTCGACCAACAATTTTCCCGAATTCACGGGCCGGGTCTGCCCCGCCCCGTGCGAGGAATCGTGCACGCTGAATATCGACAACAGCCCGGTCACGATCAAGACCATCGAGTGCACGATCATCGATACGGGTTGGAAGGAAGGATGGGTCGCGCCCGTCCTCGCCGACAAAAAAACAGGGAAACGCGTCGCGGTGATCGGATCGGGACCGTCGGGTCTCGCCTGCGCCCAACAACTGGCGCGCGTCGGGCATGACGTTGTCGTGTTCGAGAAAAACGACGCGCCGGGCGGGTTGCTTCGTTATGGCATTCCCGACTTCAAGATGGAAAAGCATCTGATCGACCGGCGCGTCGAACAGATGGAAGCCGAAGGCGTCCGATTTGAAACCAATTGCCATATCGGCGTTGACCGGACCGCCAACGAGCTTCTCGATGAATTCGACGCGGTCATCCTTACCGGCGGATCGGAACACACCCGCGACCTGCCCATCGACGGTCGCGAGTTGCATGGCGTGGAACAGGCGATGACCTTTCTACCCCAACAGAACCGGCGCGTGCGCGGCGAATGCCTGGGCGAGGTGGAAGAAATTCTGGCCGCCGGCAAGCATGTCGTGGTCATCGGCGGCGGCGACACCGGATCGGACTGCATTGGCACGGCGTTCCGTCAGGGCGCGGTTTCCGTCACGCAACTGGAAATCATGCCCAAGCCGCCGGAAACGCCGGACAAGGCGATGACCTGGCCGTTATGGCCGCAACGGCTGCGGACATCGTCTTCGCAGGCCGAAGGCGCCATTCGCGACTGGAGCGTCGCCACCAGCAAGCTGACCGGTAAGAACGGCGCCGTCACGAAACTGCATGGCAAGCGCCTCGACAGTAAAATGAAGGAAATTCCGGGCAGCGAATTCACGTTGAAAGCCGATCTCGTGCTGTTGGCGATGGGCTTCGTCCATCCCGTGCATGAAGGCATGCTCACGGAACTGGGCGCGGAACTGGACCAGCGCGGCAACGTGCTGGCGAATACCGACGACTATCAAACCAGCGTGCCCAAACTGTTCGCCGCCGGAGACATGCGGCGCGGTCAGTCGCTGGTCGTCTGGGCCATCCGGGAAGGCCGCCAATGCGCGCGCGCGGTCGATGAATTCCTCATGGGCGACTCGATCCTGCCGCGTTAGCCTGCCGCGTTAGAACGCATTCTTCAAAATACAATCGCTGGAGACCCGGCCCATGATCGTCGATGTTCACGCCCACTATATTCCGCAAAAAATGCTCGATGATCTGGCCAGCGGCCGCGCGTCATTTCCCAATGTGGAATTGATGCACGAAGGCGGCGCGTTCAAGCTTGGCTTTGCGGGGGGCGCCTTGACGCGACCGGTCATGCCCAAGCTGCGGGAAACCGACCTGCGCAAATCCTGGATGGACGACAACAACATCGACATGCAGGTCACGGGCGGCTGGTTGGACAGTTTCGGCTATGAGCTGGCGCCGGAAGAAGGGGAAGCGTGGAGCCGTTTTCTCAACGACCATCTAACCGAAGCAACACAAACCGACAAATTCCTGGCCCCGCTGGGCAGCGTGCCGTTGCAGGACGGGGCGCGCGCGGCGACGGTGCTGGAGGATGTTCTGAAGGCGGGGCATAAGGGCGTCATGATCGGCACGCAGCCGCATGGATCGTCGGGCAATCTGGACGACCCGTCGCTGGACCCGTTCTGGGAAGCGGCCTCCGCCCTGGAAGCCGTGCTCTACATCCACCCCATGTTTGGATGCGGCGACCCGCGCCTGGCCGATTTCGGCATGATCAACGCGGTTGGCCGCGGGTTGGATACGACCACGGCGGTCGCCCGGTTGTTGTTCACCGGCCATTTCATCAAATATCCCGGCATGAAGATCGTCCTGTCGCATGGCGGCGGCGCGTTGCCGTTCATGCTGGGCCGTCTGCAACACAACGCGAACATCCACCCCGGTGAATTCGCCGACCCCACCGAAGGCTTCCGGCAATTGTATTTCGACACGGTTCTGACCGACCCCGAAGCGTTGAAATTCACGCAAGGTAAAACCGGGTCGGACAAGCTGATGATGGGATCGGACTACCCCTTCCCCATCGGCGACAAGGAACCCTGCAAGATCGTCCACGACGCCGGATTCAGCAAAATCGACACCAGCGCCATTCTGGGCGACACCGCCGCGACATTGTTTCAACTGGACGGCGGCGGGTGCAGCGGTCACCATTAGACTTTCTGGATCGTAGGCTCGGGAGACCAACGCATGTCGGCGCAAATTCTGGAAAACCCGCACGACCCGTATATCGGGCAGCGCACGCCCGCCCTGCCGCTTGAACGGATAAACGAGCCGGCGGCCTGGACCGCCGCCGAAATGGCGAAGACAAACGTCTGGCGCCATGACTTCACCAGCCCCGAACTCGACGATCTCCGCAAAGCGGTGGCGGGACTGACCGCCGATGGCGTCGACCTCATGCCGCTGACACGCGATGATTTTCCACTGCCTCACCTTGGGAAAACCCTGCACGACATTCGCCAGGAATTGGTGTACGGACGCGGTTTCGTGTTGTTTCGCGGCCTGCCTATCGACGAACTCGGGAAACGGGGCGGGGCCGCGGCGTTCTGGGCGATCAGCCAACATTTGGGCGACGGCGTTTTGTCGCAAAACGCGCGCGGGCATGTTCTGGGCCATGTGACCGACCTAGGCCAGACCAAGGCCAACCCATCCCAGCGCGGCCCCTATTCGCGCGAAGAAATACCCTTTCACGCCGACTGCGGCGACATTGTCGGGCTGCTCTGCGTTGAGACGCCGATTTCCGGCGGTGAAAGCCGCCTCGCCAGTTCCGTGACGGTCCACAACGAATTGCTGAAACAACGCCCCGATCTTGCGCGCGTGCTGGCCGAGCCCTATTTCCGCGACCGCCGCGACGAGATACCGCCGAACATGGAGCCCTGGTACAAGCTACCCGTGTTCAATTACCATCAAGGGTATTTCAGTTCCTCTATCGAGCCGACCTATATCGGGTCCGCCCATCGGTTCGGCGCGGAATTCGAAATGTCCGCAGCGCAAAAAGAAGCGCTGGTCGTCGTTCAGGACATCGCCAGGGAACAGGGCCTCGACATGGGGTTCCAGCGCGGCGACATGCAATTCCTGAACAACCACGTCATTTTCCACACGCGCCTCGGCTACCAGGACCATGATGACCCCGACCGTAAGCGTCATCTGGTGCGGATATGGGTCAAGGCGCTGAATGGCCGTCCCCTGCCCGACGCGTTTTACGAACGCCATGGACGACGCGACAACGTCGAACGTCCCGGCGGCATCGTCGGTCCAGACACCGTGCTGAACGCGCCCATCGACCGGGAATAAGCGCGGCGCGGCTCCAATAAACCTGAAATGAGGCGCGCCATGACAGAAGCGAACGATTCTTCAACGCAAATTCAAAAAGCCGCCCGCTTCCGCGAGCTTCATCAGGGTCCCGACCCGTTCATCATCGCCAATCCCTGGGATGCGGGATCGGCGCGGGTTTTGGCGGGCATGGGCTTCGCGGCGCTGGCGACATCCAGCGGCGGGTTCGCCGGGACGCTGGGACGGCGCGACGGTCGAATCGAACGCGACGAGGCGCTGGCGCACGCCCGCGCCGTCGTGAACGCGGTCGACATCCCGGTATCGGCCGACCTTGAAAACGGTTTCGGCGACGCCCCCTATTTCGCCGCCGAAACCGTGACTCTGGCCGCAGGAACCGGCTTGGTCGGTTGCTCCATCGAGGACTCGACGGGCAATCCCGAAAAACCGCTCTACGGCTTCGAAGAGTCCGTCGCGCGCATCGCCGCCTCGGTGGAGGCCGCGACGTCGGTTGGCTTCGGCTTCACCCTGACGGCGCGCGCTGAAGGGTTTCTGCGCGGGGTCGCCGACCTCGAGGATGTCATCGCAAGGTTGCAAGCCTATGAAGCCGCCGGGGCGGATGTGTTGATGGCGCCGGGCCTGCCGGACCTGGATGCCGTCAAGGCAGTCTGCGCCGCTGTGTCGAAACCGGTGAATTTCATGGTTGGCGTACCCGGCAAATCGTTTCCCCTGGCCGATTTGGCGGCGGCGGGCGTTCGGCGCGTCAGCCTCGCCACCTCACTGTATCGCGCCGCCATGACCGGGTTGATCGACGCCGCAACGGAAGCAAAGGAAAGCGGGACCTTCGGGTATGTTGACACGTCCATCCCGACGCCAACACTCGCCGGTTATATGAAAGGGTAGACGCCTCCCCTTGTGGTTGCGTGCGTCAATCGACATAATCGGATCAAAGTTTGGTGGCATATAGCGGAGAATTTCGATGACCTACGAACACATTACGGTGGAGCCAATCGCGGGCGCATGCGGCGCGGAAATCGGCGGCGTCGACTTGTCGCAAGACCTCGACGATGCGACGTTTGGGGAAATCAAACAGGCTTTCGTTGATAATCAGGTCATCTTTTTCCGCGACCAGACCCTGACCGAAGACCAGCACAAGGACTTTGGTAAACGCTTCGGGACGCTCAACATTCACCCGCGCTATGTGCCGCTGGAAGGCCACCCGGAAATTTTCCCAATCCGCAAGGATCCGGAAGATTCGAGGATCGTCGGCGATTCATGGCACCATGATCTGACGCATCTGCCGGAACCCCCGCTCGGCGCGATCCTGTATGGGCTCGACGTGCCCCCGGTCGGCGGCGACACTATGTTCGCCAGCCAATACCTCGCCTACGAAACGCTTTCGGACGGGTTGAAGGAAACGCTGGAGTCCCTGAAGGGCGTCCACGACAACCGCATTCAGGCCCCCAACGTCACGACCGCGCGAAACGATGAGCGCACCAGCAAGCTTCGTGAGGGGGACAATTCGGAAGAACCCGAGTGCGAACATCCCGTGGTCATCACCCACCCGGAATCGGGCCGCAAGGCGCTCTACGTCAATAAAATCCGCACGCATCGCTTCGCAGGCATGACGGAGGAAGAAAGCCGCCCGCTGCTCGACTATTTATGCGAACACGCCATCAAGCCGGAATTCACCTGCCGCTTTCGCTGGCGCAAGGGCTCCATCGCGTTTTGGGATAATCGCTGCGTCATGCACAAGGCGCTCAACGATTATCCAGGACACAAACGCTACATGAACCGCGTCACCGTCAACGGCACCCGTCCAGTATAACTAGGCCTGTATGGCTGCGGCTTCCAGCTCGGCTATACGCTTTTGTAGCGGCCCGACGACATCGCCGATTTCATCATCGGTGAAGCGCGCCGTGATATGTTTCGGGCAGTTCCAGTCGACAGCCTCCACGGTCATCACCACGGCGCGTTCGACCGGCGCGCGGTAATTCGGGTCCTCCAGACGCGCCAGCATTTCCGGGTCATCCTCTTGATGCACGATGCGCGCACGCGCCCAAATTTTTAGGCGTCGTTGATTTGCGTAGTCCATCAGAATCAAGGCGACCCGGTCATTGGCCGCAAGATTCCCGACACTGAGATACTGGATATTGCCGCGAAAATCAGCGTAACCGATGGTGCGCTCGTCCAGCACTTTCAGAAAACCTATGGGACCACCACGAAATTGGACATAGGGCCATCCGTCTTCATTGGCCGTCGCCTGATAGAAGCCGTCGCGCGCCTGAATGAAGGCGGTTTCCATCGCGCCCAACACGTCGCCGGACACCTTTCCCTGTTCGAAGCGTTCATTCTTATCGCGGCTACCATAGCGCGTCTGCGCCGCCCTGACCGCTGGAGTGAACGTTATGTCAGCGAATTTTCGAGCCATGGTAAAAGCCTCCTATAAACAGCTTCAAATGACGATGCCTTGCGCGCCAATATGCAGATAATATCTATTTCTAAAAATGTTTGAATATATGTAATATCAAAAATTCTATTTCATTATATGGAATAATAAATTGGACCGCTTCCACGCCATCCAGGTTTTTGTAAAAGTCGCCGAGATTGGTGGGTTCGCCGCCGCCGCGCGTGACATGGCGATGTCGCCGCCTGCGGTCACGCGCGCGATCGCCATGCTCGAAGATCGCCTGGGGACCCGGTTGTTCGTTCGCACGACGCGGTCAGTCCGGTTGACCGAAAGCGGCGAGCGGTTCCTGCAAGACAGCCGGCGCATTTTATTGGATTTGGCGGAAGCGGAAGACGCCGCAGTCGGGTCGCATACGGCGCCGCGCGGCGACTTGCGCATCACCGCGCCGGTGCTGTTCGGGCGCATGTTCGTGACGCCGATTTTGGGTGATTTCCTGGATCAATATCCGCTTGTAACGTCGCGGGCGTTATTCGTCGACAGAGTAGTCAATCTGATGGATGAAGGTCTGGACGTCGCCATCCGGATCGGCGACCTGCCCGATTCATCCCTGACCGCCGTTCGCGCCGGCGCGGTGCGCCGGGTCCTGTTCGCGGCGCCGGATTACCTGGAAAAATACGGAACCCCGCAACACCCCAATGACCTTTCCGACCACCGTTTGATCCAATCGCTGGCCATGGGCGCGTCCCCGGAATGGGAATTTCGCAACAACGACGCCGTCGATCCGTCTCCGATATCCGTCCGGATCGACCCGCGCCTGCGCATGAACACCAACGATGCGGTGATTGAACTGGCGCTTCGCGGCTGGGGTATATCGCGCCTGTTGTCGTATCAAGTGGCCCCCTACCTGGCGGACGGGCGGCTTCGGGTTTTATTGGATTCCTTCGAAACGCCCGCCGCGCCAATCCACGTGGTTCACCAGGAAGGGCGCATGGTTTCCGGCAAAATCAGGGCGTTCGTTGACTTCATGCTTGCGCGTCTACGCGCGGACCCGGACCTCAACGACTCATGAGACATTAAGGACGAACGCTTAAAACCGTTTTCCACTCCGCCGCGCCCTCGACATAGCGTTGGTGATATTCCGACAACGCCGGGTCATCCGCTGTCCGCGCCGCAAAAGCCGTCATCACGGGAAACTGTTTTTCGGCGATTTCGTAGATATCCACATTCGGGAGTTTGGGGATAAGGGTGGAAAAGGCGACAAGAACCCGACCGCCGCGCGGTTTCAGGGCGATTTTGCGCAATTCCATATCCAAAGACGGCGCACTTTGTAACAGCCATTCGCCGTAAGGCTTCAAAATCGCCGCATCGTGGACAAGACAATCACGCTCGGCGTCGAAATCATCGCGGACGATAATGTCTTTATCGCGATACACCACCGGCGATTCATCCGAGGTGTCGCACGTCCAACCGGGTCGGGGAATCAACAAATCATCCTGGTCCGCCTCGTCCCGATACGCCGAGAACGGCATGGTCCGACACCGATGCGGTTTCGTCTCGTGAATCAGCACAACAACCTAATGAAAACAGTGTGATTCAGATACTGCATCAAGCGCCGCAACACTTTTTGTATTTTTTTCCCGATCCACACGGGCACGGTTCGTTGCGTCCGACCTTTTCAACCCGAACCGGTTTGCCCTTGGGATTCATGGCGCCGTCGACATAGACCCACCGCCCGTCTTCGCGACGGAAATCGGATCGTTCGTGGTGAATCAGCACCTCGCCGTCCTTTTTGAAGCTCGCCGTGAATTCGACCACGCCCGTCGCATCGTCCACGCCGCCATCAACGGTGTCGCGAATTTCCAGGCCCACCCATTCAACCGTGTTGGCCGTGCTTTCCGCCGCCGAGCGGTTAAAGTCATCGCGAACCGCCGCCGCATGGGTGTTCTCGATATGGTCCAGATCACCGTTAACGAAGGCCGTGAACCGGGATCGCATCAACGCTTCCGCCGTCGGCGCGGGGGCCCCACCGATTATCGGGCCGCAGCATTCGTCAAATCCGGAGCCGGACCCACAGGCGCATTCAGTCATCGTTCGCATATTCCTTATTTCTTACGAAATCGTTCCGAATCGCGCGGCGAATCGGGTCATCAAGGCTTTCAGTTCCGGCTCGCGAACACCTTCAACCGCCTTTCCGACCTTCATCCACTTTCGCTTGCGCCGCGCGGCTTCGGGGTAGTCGTCCAATTCTCGGAGGACTTCAAGTGGAAAAACGCGCACGCGGTAAATACTCTCGTTTTCGTCGGGTTTCCGATAGGTGTACGCACCGATGCTTCGAACCGTCATGCGGCCCATGACGCCCGCCTCCTCGCGGGCTTCAAACTCCGCGGACTCACAGGCCGTCAAACCGGGCTCCACGTTGCCTTTGGGCAGAACCCATCGTTTCGTTCCCAAGGACGTCACCAGCAATAATCGAAGCTTATTCCCCCGGATCATGTAGGGCAGAGCTGCGGATTGCGTAATGCCGGTAAAAGGCGTCATCGTATTTAAATTCGTTTGTGTGATTTCCGAAACCTAGCCCAGCACCGTAATGGATTCGCACGCGCTTGCCCAACTTTGACGCTGCGTCATTTGGTGAGTTGACGACGCGGGCGGAAACCCGTACTCGAAACGAGTTCGTTATCGATAGCTCTGGTGCAAGGTTTTCATATGTCGCTTCCTCCGCAGCAACAAAACGATCTCGCGGCCCCTGGTAAAAAGACCACCGTCGATAAGGATTTGCGGCGGTTCGGCCAGCTTACAAAAGCCGGACGGGGAATCAGTCGAAGCCACATAAATTTAGGCTACGGCCTATTGTTTCTGCTGATCGTCTGGGCCTTCGCATATACCCTCACCGGCGCGGGCGGCGATAATTCGATCATCATCGTCGCGGCGATCGTGGGCGCTTACATGGCGATGAATATCGGCGCCAATGACGTTGCGAACAACGTCGGTCCGGCAGTCGGCTCCAAGGCGCTCACCATGGTCGGGGCGCTGTTCATCGCCGCGATTTTCGAAGCCGGCGGGGCCATGATCGCCGGCGGCGAGGTGGTCAGCACAATTTCCAAAAGCATCGTCTCGCCTGACGCCTTCGCGGATAAATCGGTGTTTATCTGGGCGATGATGGCCGCCCTGCTGTCGGCGGCGCTCTGGGTTAATTTGGCGACGATGATCGGCGCCCCGGTTTCGACGACCCATTCAATCGTTGGCGGCGTTCTGGGCGCGGGCGTGACCGCCGCCGGACTATCAGCGGTCGACTGGTTCGTCATGGCCAAGATCGCCGCAAGCTGGGTCATTTCCCCGGTTCTGGGCGGCGTCATCGCTGCGCTGTTCCTGGCCTTTATCAAATTCACGATACTCTATCGCGACGACAAGCTCGAAGCGGCGAAGCGTTGGGTCCCGGTTCTGGTCGCCATCATGGCGGCGGCGTTTTCGGGTTACCTGGTTATGAAAGGCCTGAAACGGATTTGGAAACCCGATGCGTTCATGATCGCCGGGATCGCCGCCGCGGCCTTCCTGGCGACCTATCTGACGGTCAGGGCGCGCATAGCCCGAGCCGCCGAAACCCTTGAAAATCGCAGGCGCTCGGTCGGCGAGTTGTTCACCGTTCCGCTGATCTGCGCGGCGGCGCTGCTATCCTTCGCACATGGCTCCAACGACGTCGCCAACGCGGTCGGCCCCCTGGCGGCCATCGTCAACGCGGTCACGTCCGGCGCGGTGGCGGCGAAAGTGACGTTGCCGTTCTGGGTGCTGGCCATCGGCGCCATCGGTATTTCAGTGGGATTGATGTTGTATGGACCGAAGATCATTCAGGTCGTCGGCGAGAAAATCACCCGACTCAATCGGGTCCGGGCGTTTTGCGTCGCCCTGTCGGCGTCCATCACCGTAATCATCGCCTCCACATTGGGCCTGCCGGTCAGCTCCACGCATATCGCGGTCGGCGCGGTGTTCGGCGTCGGTTTCCTGCGGGAATTCCTGACGAATCGCCGCCTTGGCATCCCCTCGGCTCCGCTGGGAAACAGCGAACCCAGAGTCAATCCGAGGTCGGAAAAGGCGTTGAACCGCTGGGCCAAGGCCCGCAAAAGAAAGCTTGTTCGCCGCCGTCATATCATGACCATCGTCGGCGCCTGGTTGATCACTGTGCCCGCGTCGGCGTTATTGGCGAGCGCCATCTATTTCGCCGTCAGGACTTTTGTTTAAACACCCGGCGCCAAACCTTGCTTCGCCCGGGAATTCCCGGCACACTTTCCCGACTTCATAACCGCCCGAGCGGCGGCATTCGATGAATACACTTGAAAATCAAGGGAGAGGAAGACCGTGGAACTCCAACGACCGTTGCCAACCCCCATGACGCCGGAAGCAAAACCGTACTGGGATGGCCTTAAAGACGAAAAACTCATGCTGCCGAAGTGCGGCGATTGCAATAAAGCCTTCTTTTATCCGCGCATCGCGTGCCCGCATTGCCATTCGCGCAATGTCGGCTGGGTGCAAGCCAGCGGCAAGGGCGTATTGTACTCCTTCGAAATCGCCTATCGTTCGCTGAACCCCGCCTACAAGATCGAGCCGCCTTACGTGCTGGCCATGATCGAACTGGAGGAAGGGCCGCGCATCATGTCGAACTTGATCAACATCGAGGCCACCCCCGACGCCGTCAAAATCGGCGCGAAGGTCGAAGTCGTTTACGAAAAACAGAACGACGACGTCACCATTCCGCTCTTTCAACCCGCGAGCTGATATCCGCGACCGTCCGGGCGCAGCAAAGGTCCCGGACACCGTTTAGAAAGAGAACCCGATACCCAAATTTATGGAAGCGTGAAATGAAAGAGTTATCAAATTCAGTAGCCATCGTGGGCGTGGATGAGTCCGATGAACTCGGCACCCTGCCCCATGTCAGTCAATTGACCCTGCATCTGCAGTCAATCCACAACGCCGTCGCCGACGCCGGGCTGAAAATTTCCGATGTCGACGGCATCTTCACCGCCGGTCAGCATTCGCCGGCGCTCTTGGGCGAAGCGTTGGGCATTCGCCCGCGTTATGTCGACGGCACCTCGGTCGGCGGTTGTTCGTTCATCATCATGGTCGGGCACGCGCTATTGGCGCTGCACCATGGGCTATGCGATGTGGCGGTCATCTCGCACGGTGAAAGTGGCCGTTCCGGCACCGGTGTGACGCGCGCGCGCGACACCAGCCTCGTCGGTCAGTACGAATCGCCGTACGGCTTCGGCGGCGCGCCGACCTATTTCGGCATGATCACCAACCGGCACATGTACGAACATGGCACCACGCTGGAACAATGGGCGCAGGTCGCAGTTTCGACGCGCGAATGGGCGGGCCTGAACCCGAAAGCCAAGTTCCGCGATCCCATCTCCATCCAGGACGTACTGGATTCCCGGCCAATGTTCTATCCGTTCAACCTGTTGAACATCTGCCTGGTGACGGATGCGGGCGGCGCGGTGGTGCTGACGCGGGCCGACCGGGCCAAGGACTGCGCCAAGAAGCCGGTCTATGTGCGCGGCGCCGGCGAGGCCACCGAACACTGCTTTGTCACGGAAATGCAGAACATGCCGTTCAGTGAAGCGACACGCATGTCGGGCGAAAAAGCATTCAAGATGGCGGGCGTCTCCCACAGCGACTTCGACCATGTCATGCTGTATGACGCGTTTTCTTCCGGCCCGCCGATCATGCTGGAA
Source organism: Rhodospirillaceae bacterium (assembly GCA_018660965.1). GTDB lineage: Bacteria > Pseudomonadota > Alphaproteobacteria > UBA8366 > JABJJH01. Next base: position 12,132 of record JABJJH010000601.1, read on the forward strand.
TCGCTTGGATTCTGTAAACCGGGCGAAGGCGTTTCGTTCTTCGAGCCGGGGCGCTCCAATCCCGGCGGCTCCTTGCCGATCAACACCAATGGCGGCGGACTGTCCTACACCCATTCGGGCATGTACGGCATTTTCCCGTTGATCGAAGCGACACGCCAGCAACGCGGCGAGTGCGGCGACCGACAGGTCCCGAATTGCGATCTGTCGCTGGTGAACGGCATGGGCGGCATGTTGTCTGCCGCCGGAACGGTCGTTCTTTCGACCGAAACCTGATAAAGGTGGGGAGTGGTCCTAAGCGAACATTGACGGGCTACTCCCCATCTTTTTCCGACAATGACACTTCTTGAAGGCGTTCGCGTCGTCGATTTATCGCACGGTCCCGCCGCCGGACTGGCGACAATGATTTTGGCGGATTTCGGCGCCGAGGTGGTGAAGGTCGAACCACCCGGCGGCGATCCCTTCCGCGACCTTTGCACGGCACCCATGTGGCTGCGCGGCAAGAAGACATGGACACTCGACCCTGCCAACGTCAAAGATCGTGCGAAGCTGCATCGGCTGACCGCCGCCAGCGACGTGGTGGTTTCCACGACCCGGCATGCACGCGCGGCGGCGAACGGCGTTGACTACACCACCCTGAGCGCGCTGAACCCGCGACTCGTCTATTGCCAATTCACCAGCTTTGGCGAAGACGGTCCCGATTTACCGCTTTATGAAGGCGTCGTCGCGGCGAAGGTCGGTAGGATGATGGCCTTTCAAGGCCTGGCCCATCGCCCCGGCCCGGCATTTTCCGCCTTGCAGGTCGGCACGCACGCCGCCGCGATGAATATCACCTCGGGCATTCTGGCCGCCTTGATCGAACGCGACCAATCCGGACGCGGCCAGTTATTGCAAACCAGTCTGATGCAGGCCTTCAAGACATACGATCAGTCGCGTTTTCCCGCCGTTCAGGTTGCCCCGGATTTGCAAACCAGCGGTGTGCAGGCGGTATCGCAACAGGACCCGTTCTCCGCCAAGCCGACCTTGTTGTATCAGCCCGCGCAAACCGCCGACGGTCGCTGGCTGCAAATGGGGAACTTGCTACCGCACCATTTCAACCGATTCATGGAACTGACCGGGTTGGCCGATGATCGCGCGGCGGATGGCTTGACCGCCCCGCCCGATCAATGGCCCGAAGAGGCGCGCGAACGCTACCGTGACAAAATTCTGCTGCGAATTCAGGAATGGACCCTGGCGGACTGGATGACGGTGTTCGTAGCCGATGGCGGCGTCATCGCACATTATTACCAGCACACCGAAGACGCGCTGGACGACCCCGACATGTTGGCCAACGGACATGTCGTCGACATCAATGGCGTACGCCAATTGGGTCCGGTCGCGACGTTGACGCAAACCCCGGCCCAAATTTCACAAGGTGAAACGGCCTTCGACGACGCGACGCTGGACGATCTGGCGCCCCTTCCTCCTGGCGCGGAAGGTCGTCACGGCGAGGGGCCGCTCGCGGGCGTCACCGTCGTTGAATTCGCCACCATCATCGCCGCTCCCTTCGGCGCCTCGCTGCTGGCGGACATGGGCGCGCGTATTATCAAGGTGGAGCCGCTGGACGGCGATTTGTACCGTGTCCGGCGCGGCGGCATGGGCGCGCTGCGGGTCAACCAGGGCAAGGAAAGCATCTGCATCGACCTTAAATCCGATGAGGGCCAGGCCATCGCCGGCGATTTGATGGCCCGCGCCGACATCGTCATCCATAACTACCGGCCCGGCGTTCCCGAGCGGCTCGGCATCGGATTCGAGGCCGCCAAGCGCCGCAACCCGGACATCGTCTATCTGTCCGCCAACGGGTACGGGCCAAAAGGCCCCGGCGCCAAACGCCCATCCAGCCACCCGATCCCCGGGGCGGCCATGGGCGGCGCGCTGTATCAATCCGGGCGCTCGATCAGCGAACCCCTTCTCGACCTCGACGAATTACGGGAAACCACGCGCCGGTTGATGCTCGCGAACGAGGTCAACCCCGACCCGAACACCTCCATGGTCGTCTGCACGGCGGCGCTTCTGGGTTTGTACGGCAAGCGCGTGCGCGGCCAGGGCCAGAAAATTTTCGTCGATATGTTCCTGGCCAACGCCTACGCCAATTTCGATGATTTCGTCGCCTATCCTGGAAAACGCTCGGACCGGCCCGGCCTCGGCCCCGATTTGCGCGGCCCCGACCCGCTTTATCAACTCTATCCCGCGAAAACCGGCTGGGTCTTTCTGGGCTTGCGCCACGATGCCGAATGGCGATCCTTCGCGGCCATGGCCAACAAAGCGCTGGCCGGCCATAAGGACTACGCAACGACAGCGGCGCGGACAGCGAACGCGGACGCGCTGCGCGACGCGTTGGCCGCCTTGTTCAAGACCGAAACCGCGGAAACCTGGGAACAGCGCGCAACGCCCCTGGGGCTGGGCTGCGTCGTCGCCGATGCACACGGCCCCAGCGAATTCTGGCTGGCCCGAAAGGACGACAAGCGCTACATGCGCGCCAGCCACAACGAACTGACCGGGCCCTATTACCGGCACGGCCCCATGGTCGAGTTTGAATTTCCCAAGGCGGATTTCCAGACCGCGCCCCGAGCGGGCGCGCACACGATGGCTATCCTAACCGAGCTGGGCTATGACGATTCACGCATCGAACAATTGCTGCGCGACGACCACGCGCGGGCCAGCGGCGCCAGGATTTGAATTGCAGTTTCACCGAAAACATACAGTAACCATTCAAAAACATATGGCTTGTTAACCATAAATCATTATACTCCCGACATCTTGGTTTGACTTGGGGCCTACACGAACCCACGATTATTTTTACTTGCCCCCATGCCAATCATTGAACGCTTGGGCGCCCCAATTTCAGGGACATCGCCGTAAAATTCACCTACCTTTTTGCGTACTTTCAGATTTACTCGCTCCCAAAACCGAGAAATTTCATAATCCAAAATAGAGAGACATTTGTGCGTAAATATAAAAATATTACCAAAAAATCGATTATTTTTATAGGGATTATGGTTGCGATCCACCTGGCGCCCCTAAGAGTTGAATTGGTCCATGCGGAAGGGTATACGCTGGGCGTGGTTCCATACTTGCCGCCCGGTCGGTTGGAAGAAAGATTTGGTCCCTATGCAGCGGTGATAGCACGGGCGCTTGATCGGCAGGTCACGTTCCGAACCAAGACGACCTATGAAATTTTCAAGAATGAAATAGTCAACCAAACCTACGATATCGTATTTTTACAGCCATTTGATTACCCGGAAGCCACTGACAAGCATGAATATCTACCGCTCGCCAGAGCAAATGAGCCCTTAACGGCTCTTATCGTAACGAGGAAGGTCAGTGCGCTGAAAACTTTGTCCGACCTCAAACACAAGACCCTTGCGACGCCGCCAATGGCGTCCGCCGTCGGCCGTTTGGGCCTGGACGCAATGCGGAAAATCGGATTGAGCGCCAACAGCGATTTCAAATTGCGGCTGAGCACAACGCATTCCGCCTGTATGCAAGCGGTTCTTATTGACAAGGCGGACGCCTGTATCACCAATAATGTTCCGTTGCGTGTGCATCGATCCACGAAAAGGGATTTGTTTAAAATCCTCGCAGAAACGGAATCCATACCGCACGCCCTGTTCATGGCGCATAAAAGAATTCCGCTGCGGGAACGCGAACTGATTCGAAGTGCTTTGCTAAAACTGAATAATTCACCCGCCGGCAAAAACCTATTGATCCATAGCGGATGGAAAAATGGCTTTGTAAAAGCTCGCGATGCAGACTATGCGGCCATCCGGTATATGCCCCCAATTCCAACCAAACCTTAAATTTCCGTGCCGCTAAAACACCATGTCCCTTAAATATAGAATTGCCCTGACCTTCTTTGTCCTGGAAGGCGTTTTAATGATATTTGTGCTTTGGCAGACACTCGAACCTTCGCTGAGAAGAATGGCCGAGCAGGTCGAAAAGTCTGATCGGGTGTTAATGGACACACTGGGCAGCATCGCGAAGTCGGCCATAATCACAGAGGAGTACGAAGACTTACAGCTACAGCTCCAAAGGGCCATGCACGACACTCATTTGTTGAAAATTTATGTTGTGAACACTCAAAACATTATCGTAGCAAGCCATTTATTTCAGAATTTAGGTCTCCAATTTCTCCATCCCACAACAGGCGACGATACATATTGGCGCAATCAAGAGATTGCGGGTCCGGGCGGCAATTACGGTCGAATCATCATTCAATTTTCCAGCGCCCCGATAACGGAAGCAAATGCTGAAGCGCGCAATCGCGGCTTAACGGTCACACTTTTTGGAATCTTGCTGACGGCCATCATCGGCCTACTGCTTGGTTTCGCCTTGAGTCGACGCCTCGAAAAACTCGCTGACTTCGCAGACCGAGCGGCGGCTGGCGATTACGCCGCAATTATCGATTCGGGCAATCACGACGAGATCGCCCGCGTTGCGATCTCCTTTAATGTGATGCAGAAAAAAATAATGGAGACATTCGATGGGCTCAAATCGGAATTTTTACAACGAAACCAAATCGAAGCCGCCTTACGGGAAAGCGAAGAACGCATTCGATCCGCTTTTAACAGTTCGCCAGTAGGACAAATTCTCATAACCGACACCGGTATTGTTAAGGATATAAACCCTGTCGCCGTAGACATATTTGGCTATTCGCCGGAAGAAATTCTCGATCAGAATGTCTCCATGTTGATGCCGTCGCCGGACCGGGACAAGCATGATGGATACCTTCGCAGGCACCTTGAAACAGGCATTTCCACGATCATCGGCGTCGGTCGAGAAGTCGTCGGTCTTCGAAAGAACAGCGAAACATTTTCCCTGTCCCTGAGTGTCGGCAAAATCGAAATTGGGGAACACGTTTCATTCATCGGCTCGATCATCGACTTAACCGAGCAAAAGCGTCTTGAAGAGCACATCCGACAATCCCAGCGGCTCGAATCCCTCGGGCAACTCACCGGCGGCGTTGCGCACGAATTTAATAACCTGCTGACCGTTATTGGCGGATACAGTCGAATGGCGAATCGGGACCTCGAAAACTCCGACCGCGTCGGACAATGTCTCGAAGAAATTATTAAGGCGTCGGAGCAGGCCGCCACGCTGACCAGCCAAATGCTGGCGTTCGGTCGAAAACAGGAACTAAAGCCAAAGGTCGTGTCAGTCGCCACGATCCTGCGCGAACTCCGCTCCATGCTGGACCCGCTGATCGCCGATAACATTGACCTCAAGATCGATGACATCGACGACACGCTTTACGCCATGGTCGACCCAAATCAATTTTCGCAAGCCTTGCTCAACATGGCGATCAACGGCGGACAAGCAATGCCGAACGGCGGAGACTTGTTTATCGGATGCCACATTGTCGAGACCGACGGTAAAATGTCGGCACAGTATCCCGAGATGGAAAAAGGCCGTTACGTCGCAACTTATGTCCGCGACACGGGAACCGGTATAGACGCCGCAACACAGCGGCATATTTTCGAACCTTTCTTCACCACCAAGGAAACCGGCGAGGGCACGGGCCTCGGCCTGTCCATGGTCCACGGCATGATCAAACAGGCCGGGGGGACAATCGACGTAAAGAGCCAGATCGGTGAAGGAACAACATTTACAATTTACCTGCCCGTCGTCGATGACCATGAATCCAATGATGAGGCCAGCCCCCAATCTGTCACGGACGCGACAGGCGTTGGAACCATCCTCATCGTCGATGACAAGGAATCGGTCCGCGCGCTTGCGGGCATGACCCTGGAAGATCTTGGTTACACGGTGTTGATGGCGAAAGACGGCGCCCACGCCGCCGAAGTCTTCGAAGCTCAACCCGGTCGAATTGACTTGTTGCTAACCGATCTCGATATGCCCGGAATGAACGGACACGATCTCGCCCGGAAACTGCTCGCCCTTCGTCCCGACTTGAAAATTATCTTCATGTCCGGGCATGGGCCAGGTGGCGACGGAAACCAGGAATTGATGGGCGAAGACAATTTGTTCGTACAAAAACCGTTCGACCCTGACGACCTTGGCGCTTTGGTTGGACTAACAATTGAGAAGGGTTAAAATCGATGGCGGTTGAAATTTCGAATCTGAATGTCCTGGTCGTGGAAGATTACGCCCCCGCCAGAAAATTGGTGGCCATGCTGTTGCGCAATTTAGGCGCAAAACAGGTCTTCACCGCCAAGGATGGGCGCGAAGGTCAGGAATTTCTCGATGAGTCGAAAGATTTGGTGGACTTCATCATTTGCGACTGGCGAATGCCGCGTATGACAGGCTTGGAACTGTTACAACAAGTTCGCAGCACCTATCCGGACCTTCCCTTTCTGATGGTCACCGCCAACAACGACATTGAATCGGTAAAGGCGGCGAAACAATTTGGGGTTAACGCCTATATCACCAAGCCCTATTCTCCCGAGCAGCTTGAGCAAAAGATAAGAGTCCTCGCCCAACAACTTTGATCGCCATGGATCGCCCACACTACCGATCGCCGCGCCCGGATCGCCCGATTAACCAGGCCGGGCCTACCGCCATCGCGCCAACGACGGCGATGGCCAGAAACGTATCCTTGAAGCCCAATGTGGCGGCCTGCGCCTGGATGACCTGCGACAGATAGTTCAACGCGCCGGCGGTCTGGGTCGCGTCGGGGCCGGATTCGACCAGCAATTGCCGCGCCGCGCCCAGCAGCGAGCGGGTCGTTTCGTTCGCCGAGGTCTGGGTCGCGGTGAACGCTTCGCCATGAAACCGCGTGCGATGTTCCAAAAACGCGGTCAATAAGGTGATGCCGAAGCCACCCCCGACATTCCGGAAAAATGTCGAGCAGGATGCGCCGCGCGACAATTTTTCCGGCGGCACAGCGCGCAACGCCGCGATGTTGAGCGACGGGATCACCAGACTAAGGCCGACGCGGTTGATCGCTGTGTAGGCCACCAGCGCAAAGAAGGTCGTATTAACATCGACCGCATGAATCAGAAAAAAACCGATGGAGAAAATCAACAACCCCGCCGCAATCGGAATATGCGCCGGGATCGTATCGGTAATCCGCCCCGCCAGCGGAAAAAACAACATCATGACCAAGCCGCCGGGCGCCAACAGGAACCCGGCGCGGGTCGGGCTGTAATTCTGGATTGTCTGCACGAAGACCGGAATAAAGTAACTCGACGAAAACAAACCGGCGCCGAACACGAACCCGGCCAGCATGGTCAAACAGAACTGACGGTCGCGGAACAGAGTTAAGTCCAGCAACGGATACGTCGCGCGCAACTCCCACAGGGTGAACGCAATCAACAGACCGCCGCCGCCGAACAGGCGTATCATGGTGAAGTTGGAATCCCACCCCATGCGCGGACCGTTGGACAGGCCGCTTAACAGGATGAACATGGCGGTGAAGATAAGCGCGAGCCCCGTCCAGTCGAACGGCGGCGGTTCGCCGGACATTCTCTTGTTGGGCATGAAAATCTGGCTCATCAGGAGCGCGGGCGCGCAAAGCGGAAGGGGCAGGAGAAACAGATAGCGCCAACTGAACGAGTCGATGGCGATCCCACCCAGAATCGGGCCAAAGGTCGGCGCCAGAACGCTGCCCAGACCATAGATGCCAATCGCCATACCCCGACGTTCCGGTGGGAACACCCGGAACATCGAATACATCGCCAGCGGCTGCCCAATGCCCGCCGCCACGCCCTGAAGAACGCGCCCCAGGATCAACACGTCGATATTGGGCGCGGTCGCGCTCAAGATGGAGCCGGTCCCGAACACAAGCAACGTCAGGGTGTAGCTGATGCGTTGCCCCAGAACCTCGATCAACCAGGAACTCAGCAACATCGACGACGACATCGCCGCCAGGAACCCGGTCGCCATCCACTGCGCCTGATCTAGGCCGACGCCAAATGCGCCCATGACGGACGGCACCGCGACGTTCACCATCGAACTGGCGAACCCCAGCGTGATGGCGCCAGACATGACGGTCAGACTTACAAGCCAGCGATAGGCGTTCCCATAGCGCGCCGACAGCACCTCGATACTGTCGC
>JABJJH010000356.1 GCA_018660965.1 Rhodospirillaceae bacterium
ACAAGCCCCGTGGACGACTTCATAGGGTTGCTCAGCGCCCGCCAGCGAATTTCCGGAAAGTCGATAACGACGCGATACGGCTTTTCAAGCGTGAACACTTGGTAGGCGATTGGTTCACTGAGTTCGAGCACCAGACGCGTGGATTTCGGGTGCGCCCCGATTCGCGCGCCGATCACTTCCGGCATCGCCAGCACCGCTGCGGGCCAGGAGAACACCAGGACACACAAAACTGTGATCAAGCGGGACATCGTGCGAATTCGAAATATTTTCCTCATGCGCGCCAGTATATTCGCGATTCGCGCCCATCTCTCAAGCGGTACAGCGCAAATTTCTAACTAAATTTCCGCTAAATTGGAAAATACCATTTGTGGAAGATGAATCGAGCGCGTATTTTATGCGTGCGTGATTGACTGCGTCTCATTGATGAAGGTTAGCCCTGTATCAATGGCGCGAACGCCTAGCGAACTCTAAATCCGGCGCATGAAGACAAGTGTCCAGCGTCCGTGTTGAAAGTTGGCGAAGCCGAGCGTTTCCGGCGTGGTTACCTTTTAATTACCGACGAAGCTGATCTCCGGTCCACATCGAAAACAGATAGGCCCAGGGAACGTAACCGTCCGACTGATTCTTTGTCCTGGTGAAAATACTATGATCTTCCCGTTCGACAAATTGATAAGCGACGATATCGGCTTCTCCGAACATAGCGCAGCGCGTTCGCACGGCACAGTCACGCACCGTACGAAGATGCGACCGCTGGAGAGTAATAATGACGAAAACTATGTTAATCGACGCCACCCACGCCGAAGAAACGCGTGTCGCGGTTGTTAGCGGAAACAAACTTGAAGAATTCGACTTTGAATCGACCAGCAAGAAACAATTAAAAGGGAATGTCTATCTCGCGAAAGTAACGCGGGTCGAACCATCCCTTCAAGCGGCGTTCATTGATTACGGCGGAAACCGGCACGGCTTTCTCGCCTCAAGTGAAATCCATCCGGATTACTATCAAATTCCCATCTCGGACCGCGAGAAACTGATCGAAGCTGATTCCGTCGCGGAAGAAGCGGAAGAACCAGTCGACGGCGCCAGCGTCGAAGTTGTCGGCGGCGACGAAATGGAAGAAGAAGTCGAACGACGCCGTCCGAAATCCTACCGGAATTACAAAATTCAGGAAGTCATCAAACGTCGGCAAATCATGCTGGTGCAGGTGGTCAAGGAAGAACGCGGCAACAAGGGCGCGGCGCTGACCACGTATCTGTCGCTCGCGGGCCGATATTGCGTGCTCATGCCGAACACCGCGCGTGGCGGCGGCATCAGCCGTAAAATCGCCAGCGCCAAAGACCGCAAGCGCCTTAAAGGCATCGTCGATGGCCTCGATATTCCCAGCGGCATGGCGGTGATCGTCCGCACGGCCGGCGCAGACCGTTCCAAGGCGGAAATCAAACGCGATTACGAATATCTGATGCGACAGTGGGACACCATTCGCACGCTGACGCTGGAATCCACGGCGCCTTGCCTCATCAACGAAGAAGGCAACCTCATTAAACGGTCGATCCGGGATTTATACTCGAAGGAAATCGATCAGGTGCTGGTGGAAGGCGATGCGGGCTACCGCTTGGCGAAAGACTTCATGAAGTCCCTGATCCCCAGCCACGCCACCCGCGTCAAACAGTACAAAAACGAAACTGTCCCGGTTCTGCATCGCTATCAGGTGGAAAGCCAGATCGACGCGATCCACAATCCCATCGTTCAGTTGCGCTCGGGCGGTTATCTGGTGATCAACCCAACCGAAGCCCTGGTCGCGATAGACGTCAACTCGGGCCGTTCGACAAAAGAGCGCAACATCGAGGAAACGGCCTACAAAACCAACATGGAAACGGCCGAGGAAGTGGCGCGCCAATTGCGGCTGCGCGACCTGGCCGGGCTGATCGTCATCGATTTCATCGACATGGAGAACTCGCGCAACATTCACGCGGTTGAACGCAAGTTGAAGGATTCGTTGAAAGACGACCGCGCGCGTATCCAGGTCGGCCGCATCAGCCCGTTCGGATTGATGGAGATGTCGCGGCAACGATTACGCCCAAGCGTTACCGAAGCGTCCAGTGAGCTATGCCCGGTTTGCGGCGGCATCGGACACATCCGTTCGACGGAGTCCGCCGCGTTGCACGCCCTTCGCGCCCTGGAGGAAGAAGGCGTCCGCAAACCTTCCGGAAATATAACATTGCATGTCTCCACCAAGGTCGCGCTGTACATCCTCAACCAGAAACGCGCGACCTTGACGGACATCGAGTCGCGGTATTCATTCGCCGTCACCGTCGCCGCCGACGAAGCGTTGGTGCCGCCGGAATTCCGGCTCGACCGCGTGCGGCAGCCGGGCGACGAGGACGTCGAAACACCACAACGCGCCCCAAGGCCAGCCCGCAATGAAGATCCGTCGGGTGAAAATGCGCCCCGGAAACGCCGCTCCCGCCGCCGCCGTCCCCAGCGAGACGACCAAAGCGAACAGGTCGTCGAGAGCGCCGAGTCCGACAACGCGGAAGCGGATAACGCCTCCGAGCCTTCGCAAAGTGACGCCCCCGAGACAAACACGGCGGACGAAGAAGCGCCACGGAAACGGAGCCGCCGCGGCAGACGTGGCGGACGCCGGCGTGGTCGCCCAAGCCAGGACGTCCAAAATCAGGACGGAACCAACACGATGGAAGCCGCCAACGATGACGCTTCGCCGACCGGGGGCGAAACGCCTCTCGACGAAGCCGAGCCGGTTGCCGCCAACGACACTTCTGCCGCCGAAGTCGTGACGACCGATGCGCCGGAAGCGCCGGAAGCGCCTGCAGCGACAGACGATGCGTCGGAAGCGACCAGCGACGACCAACCGGTTGTTGAAGCAAGAGAACCGAAAACAAAACGCCCCCGTCGGCGCAGACGAGCAACCAAGGCGACGGAAGATGCTACTGTGGAATCGGGTGATTCAGCAGAAAGCGCCCCAGCCACAACCAATGCTGATGGCGACGCCGGTGCGACAACGGAAGTAGACGAGACGGAGACGACAGCCGAAGCGCCGAAACGACCGCGACGTCGTCGCGCCAAGGCGAAGCCAGACGATGCGCCCGCCACCGAAACGCCTGCAACAGACGAACAGCCTGTAGTGGAGCAACCGGCGGCAAGCGAATTGGCGGCGGCGACCGTCGCATCCGTTGAAGCCTCGCCCGTTGAGGACACGCCTGTGGAAACACCGGAAGAACCGGTCGCCGCAGAAGAAGAAAAACCAACGGGTCCACCAAAGCCAAAACGCGGTGGCTGGTGGCAAAAGGTCTTGGGATAACCAGGACTTCCTAACGGATCCAATCGCGTAACACTTCGACCGCCGCCGCCATATCATCGGTGGCGCCGGCGAAGGAGAAGCGCAAGAACCGATGGCCGCGCGCCGTGTCGAAATCAAGTCCCGGCGTCGCGGCCACTCCTGTTTCCGACAACATGCGCGCGCAAAATTCCTGCGAGTCGTTCGTCAACCCCGATACGTCCGCGTACAGATAAAACGCGCCATCCGCAGGCGCGAGTTTATCAAACCCGATCTTGGGCAACTCTTCCAGCAGCAGGGCGCGATTCCGGGCGTATCGCACGACATTAGCGTCCAACTCGTCCTTGCAATCGAAGGCCGCCACGGCTGCGACCTGCGACAGGGTCGGCGCCGAGATAAACAGGTTTTGGCCCAAATATTCGCATGCCTGCATCAAATCCTCGGGCACGATCATCCAACCCAAACGCCACCCGGTCATGGAAAAATATTTTGAGAAGCTGTTGATAACAATGGCGTTTGGACCGTAAGACAACGCTGTCGCCGCTTTGCCTTCATAGGTTACGCCGTGATAAATTTCGTCCGACACCAACCGTACGCCATGGGTGTCGCAATACGCCGATAAATCTTCAAGGTCACGGTTCGACAACATCGATCCCGTCGGATTGGCGGGGCTGGCGACAATCAAACCATCCAGCGGGCCTTCGCGGCGGGCCCGGTCCAACAAATCCGGCGTCGGTTGAAACCCATGCTCGATCTCGGTCTCCAGCAGGACGGCCTCAACGCCGAGCGCCGATAAAATGGTTCGATAACAAGGATACCCCGGCGACGCGACCGCCACACGATCACCGACATCGAACGCCGCGAGAAACGCCTGCACGAAGGCCCCGGAAGAGCCCGTCGTCACGACAACTCTGCTGGGGTCCACGGCCTCGCCGTAATAATCCTGGTAATGCGTAGCGATGGCCTGGCGCAGTTCCGGTAAACCGAGCGTGTCGGTATAGCCGAGGCGATGTTCCCGCAAGGCCACCTCCGCCGCCCGCAAGGCGCCTTCCGGCGCGCTCGAATCGGGTTGCCCAACCTCCATATGGTACACGGCTTGGTGGGCCGTCTCGCGAGCATTCGCGGCGCGCATAACTTCCATGGCATAAAATGGCGGAAGATTTCGCGACCGCTCCGACACCTTCAACGGCATTCTCTCACCTCTCCGCTTCGCTCGCCAACCCATTCCCTCTTGGGTCCGCCGAAACAAAACAGGCGATCTGCTCATTCCCCACGCCCAGGCCCAGGGGGCATTCGGCGGCATTGACCCGGCCCAGCCCCGGCGCGCGTTCCACCCGGTGCCCCTTGCGTCGAATTTGTTCGACGATTGAATCAGGAACGTCTTTTTCGATCAAGGCAATGTCCGGCGCGCCGCCGTGATGGATGCGCGGCGCCGTCATGGCGCGTTCCAGCGTTTTCTCCGATAACAAGGTTTCAGCGGCGACCCGCATTAACGCCGTCGCGGCCGCGCCGCCACCCGAAGCCGCCGCTGCAAACCGCAAACCCTGCCCATCGGCATTCACCGCAATCATCCCGCCTAGCGACAGCGCGTTACGGTTGCCGCGCCCCGGCGCCGCCGCCATCACCACGCCCGTCCCCGGCACGACCCGACCGGTCCCGAACAAATTGTAATTCGTCAACGTGCAAACCACCGCCTGGCCAACCAGATCTACAACGACAAAGGATGTTTGAGACGGATTTTCGGGTGTGCCCCGCGGTTTGGCGTCCAGTTGGCTCGGCGGCGTCGCGCGCGCCGGATCGTAAGTTCGCATCGACTGCGCCGCTTCGGACGGATCGCCCAAACGCTGCACCGCCGCAACATTATCAACGCCAACCGGCCATTGATCGCGAAGGCCAAAGCCACGTTTCGCCGCCTCGGCCAGCAAATGCAGCCTCTCCGCGGCGTCCGCCGCTCCATAACGTCCGTTCAACGCCAACATGCGCCACATTTGACTGACGGCGAGCCCGGCGCCGGCGGGCGGCGGCGCAAATTTCAGGATCTGATCTTTGTACGCTATCTGTATTGGTCTTAACCAACGCGGCGTAAAGCCGCGCATGTCGGATAAGGTTAATCCGGCCCCGGCGGCTCGCGCCGCGCGCACGAATTTTTCCGCTAACGCTCCATCGTAAAGTTCACCGATCCCCTGTACCCGCAGTTCAGCATAAAACTCCGCCAAATCCTGCTGCACCAACCGGTCGCCTTCGCCGTGGGGATGTCCATCGGCGCGGGCGAAAATTCGCCGTGCGGCGGCGTCGGCGAACAGAGGGCCGGCGGCGAGCGCAAAATCCCTGGCGGACGCCCGGGACACGACATGGCCGAATCGCGCCAATTGTTCCGC
>JABJJH010000479.1 GCA_018660965.1 Rhodospirillaceae bacterium
CCAGAAATCGCGCTCAGTTCCTGGGTCAGGTGCCCAAACAACAGCGAAAGTCGTACAGGCGGCTTGCTCGGGGCACAAAACATCGACAACATGCAAGAAAGGGCATTCTACTTGGGGGATGTCGGTTTAAGTGTTTCGATTTGGAGATTTCACACTCGATCCGGACCGCCTGGAGCTTCAGCGCGACGGCGTTGCGTGCGACATCGAACCTCAGGTGTTCAGCCTCATTCTCCACCTTATCCAGGAACGCAGCCGGGTCGTTGCGAAGGACGACCTCATCGCGGCGGTCTGGGGCGGCGCCATCATTTCGGATTCGGCCCTGAACGCCCGCATCAGCGCGGCGCGACGCGCACTCGGCGACGATGGTAAATTACAAGCGGTCATCCGGACGTTCCCCCGGCGCGGGTTCCGGTTTGTCGCCACGGTCACGACTGAGTCCGAGTCGAAAACGCCCGACGCCCCACCCAGCGGCACGAGTGGCCAGCGCGCGCCCAACCCGGTTATCGCCGTCCTGCCGTTCGACAATCTCAGCGCCGACCCCGAACAGCAATACTTCGCCGATGGCATCAGCGAAGACATCATCACCGCGTTGACCAAACACCGCTGGCTTATGGTCATCGCCCGGAATTCCAGCTTCGCGTTTCGCGGTCGTTCAACGGATATGCGCCAGGTCGCACGGGATCTGGGCGCGGATTATCTGGTCGAAGGCAGCGTTCGCAAACTCGGCGCGCGCGTTCGAATCACGGCCCAGCTTATCCATGGCGTCACGGGCGCGCATATCTGGGCGCATCATTACGACTGTGTCCTCGACGATTTATTCGATGTCCAGGATGACATCATCGCGACCATCGCGGGACGGATCGAACCGGAACTGGGCCAATACGAGCGCACCCATGTCAAATCGGCGCCGCCACGCGATCTGGACGCCTGGGACTGTTATCACCTCGGATTGTCGCGGTTTTACAAATTCAACGAAGCCGACAACGCCGAAGCGCAAAATCTGTTCCGGCGTTGTATCGAACTGGATCCGGATTTCGGTCTGGCCCATTCCTGGCTGGCCTATGCGATCACCCTGCGCGCGGTGTATTTCGAAGCGGATTTAACGCCCGAAATGCTGCGCGAGGCCAACGCGGCCATCCGGCGAGCCCTGGAGATCGACGATCAGGACGCAGTCGCGCATTTCGCCGCCGGGCGGGTGCTGCTGGCCTGTTGCGATTACGACGCCGCGTTGCGGGAACTGGAAACCGCCATCGACCTGAACCCGTGCCTGGCGCAGGCGTATTGCGGTCTCGGCGATTCGCTGGCGTATGAAGGCCGCATGACCGAAGCCATCGGTCAGTTTGAAAAGGCGATACAGCTTAGTCCGCATGACCCGTTCCGATGGGCGTTCTTTTCGTATCGCGCGTTGGCGCATCTATTTCTGAAAGAGTTCGAATCCGCCGAGGCGTGGGCGGACAAGGCGGTTCGGGTGCCCAACAGCCATTACTGGGCGAACGCTCATCTGGTCGTCGCGCTTAGTCATCAAGACCGGACCGCCGCGACGCAAGACGCGCTGGAAAAATTGCTTATCCGCAAACCCGATTTCACCTGCGCCGCGGCGCAAAACCGGCTGTTCTATATTAAACGACCCGACCAGTTGTCCCTGTATCTCGACGGTCTGCGCGCCGCCGGCCTGCCCGAAGGCTAAGGCGTGTCTTAAGCCTCGCCGCCGGTCATGAACGACCGAAACAGCTTCACCTTTTCCAGACGATCCTTGGCTTTCGGCCACACCAGATAATACGACCGACCGCTGGCGACGGCGCCGCCATACGGGGAGACCAACCGGCCCGCCGCCAGATCGGCTTCCACCGACGGCCTCGGCACGATGGCATATCCCTGCCCCTGGATCGCCGCTTCAATCGCGAGCGCCGGTTCGTCGTAGAGCGGACCGGTCAGATTATCGACATCGGACACGCCCGACGCCGCGAACCACCCGACCCAGGCGTTCGGATATCCGACAATGTGCAACAGGGTTTCACCGGTCAACGCGGCGGCGGTGCGCGGCGGCGACAATTCGGAACCGCAGACGACCACCAGATCCTCACGCAGAATTTCGAGCATCGACAGGCTTGGGCTTGGCGCGGCGTCCCCCAACACAGCGATATCGATGCCCCCGCCATGCATGTCGGCGGCGGAATCGAGCACGCGAAGATGCACCGACACGCCGCGATGGGCGCGCTGAAATTCCGTCAGACGCCGCACCAGCCAGCGGCTGGCGTCGTTGGTCGCGCCAATCGTCAGCACCGCATTGTCGGGGCGCTGCATGATTCGCGACGCCGCCGATTCAATACCCGCTAGAGCGCGACGAGCGTCGTCGGCGAATTGCGCGCCGGGATACGTCAATTCAATGCCACGACCGACACGGCGGAACAACCGGCGGCCCAAATAACTTTCCAGGGTCGAGATTTGGCGGCTGACGGCGCCTTGGGTGACGCCCAGTTCATTGGCTGCCTTGGTATAGCTGAGCAAACGCGCGGCGCTTTCGAACGCGCGAACCGCGTTTAATGGCGTTTGGGGCGTCTGGCGCCCCTTATCGACAGCCTTCATTTAGTCATCCATGAGGATTTCTCATATGATAACGTCTAATTGACCGATTGTCGATAATGGGCCGGAAGCGTCACTATCGGAACGAAAGCACGATTTTCAGCACAGAGGCGTCTCATGAACATGGACAATATGAATCATCGTCACCGCATCGCGTTCATTCAGGCCGATTGGCATCGCGATATCGTCGATGAAGGCCGCAAATCGTTTCTGGCTGCGATCAAGGCCTGTGGCGGGCGCGCCTTGCCCGTCGATATCTATGACGCACCAGGTAGTTACGAAGTTCCGCTGCAAGCGAAGCTCTTGGCCGAAACGGGCCGCTACGCCGCCATCGTCGCCGCCGGTTTGATCGTCGATGGCGGTATTTACCGGCACGATTTCGTCGCCAGCGCGGTGATCGACGGCCTGATGCGCGTACAACTGGACACCAGCGTCCCCGTCATATCCATGGTGTTGACGCCGCATCATTTCCACGAACACGGCGACCACCGCACATTCTTCCTGGATCATTTCAAGATGAAAGGCGCGGAAGCGGCCTCCGCCTGTCTGCGCACGATTAACGCGCTGGAAACAATCACGGCGGAGTCTATAGAAACGCCGGCACCACTTTCTCGGTGAACATCATGAAGGAACTGTGGCTCAGCGGCGCGATCATCAGGTACTCCATCGAGTTGGTTTCCCGCAGTCGCTGAATGTCGTCAATGACCTTTTCCGGCGTGCCGCATATCGCCACCTGATTGACGTAACGCGCCACGGGATCTTCCCCGCTTTTAACGGCGGCGGTGATGGCGTCAATCGGTTGGGTCTTTTCCATACCGGCCCTGGCGCCGCTGACATTCTGCTTCTTGCGCAGATACGAACCAAACATGAATTCGGCGCCGCGCCGCCCGATCTCCTCGGCTTCCTGCTGGGTTTCCGCCAGCGCCACCGTTCGCGCCATGGGAATGTCGCGCCCGGCGATGGAAAATCCAGCCGCTTCGAGTTCCGATTGGTAATGGGCGCGATTTTCGCGAATTTCAGGATGGGTCGAATGCGGCGACATCATGATGGAATGCCCCTGTTTCGCCGCCCAGGACATGGCTTCTTGCGACGACGCGGCGATCCATACGGGCATCGGGTCCTGATGGGGCTTCGGCAGCACCTCTATGCCGTCGAATTGCCAGAACTTGCCGTCATGGGTGACCTTTTCGTTATTCCAGGCCTTCAACACGATATCCACGCTCTCCCGAAACTTGGCGTAACTGTCCGTGGGTTCAACGCCGAACGCCTTGTGTTCGGTGGGATCAAACCCGCG
>JABJJH010000627.1 GCA_018660965.1 Rhodospirillaceae bacterium
AATCGTAGATCATGATGAAGTCCGGAGGGTTTATTTAGGAGAACGATTCAGCCTTTAAACAAAAGGTGTTCCACGTCCCTGAATTCACGCATGACTGTGTGTTGAGTTCCAGAGGGCCGTGGGAGCGTACTTTCTAATCTGCTTAGGCCATGGCACTCACCCCGCGACTAGATCTTCGTCAAAGTCAAACGCTTGTAATGACGCCGCAACTGCAGCAGGCGATCAAGCTGTTGCAATTGTCGAATGTCGAATTGACCGAATTCGTTGCGTCGGAATTGGCAGAAAACCCGCTTTTGGAGTGGGATGAAGGACAGTCCGACAATATCCGGGAAGGTGATCGAAGCGACGGCGCGGGCGCTGTCGAATCGTTCGAAGGGCCTGATACCGCGCAATTGACAGGGTCGGAAACCGTCCCATCGGTGGCCGATGCGCCCTTGGACACCACCTATGACAATGTTTACGACGGAGATGGCATCGTCGATGTCGGCGGTGATGCGCCAATGGCGTTCGCGGACGGACGGGATGGACGCGGCGGTCGCCGTGATTTTTCCGATTCCAGCAATGATTTCGATTCGACGATTACACGCGACATATCGCTTCGCGACCATTTGCACGAACAGCTTGGCGTCGATGTCGAAAATCTCGTCGACAAAATGATTGGCGCGTATCTCATAGATTTGCTGGATGATTCCGGTTGGCTGCCGACGAATTTGGATGATGTGGCGGCGGTGTTGAATTGCGAAATCGAGCGTGTAACAAGCGTCCTGGACGTCTTGCAGCGGTTCGACCCGCCCGGCGTTTTCGCACGGGACCTTGGCGAATGCATGGCGCTGCAATTACGTGAACTGGACCGGTTGGATCCGGTAATGCAGCTGTTCCTCGACAATCTGGAAATGCTCGCCGCGCATGATCTCAATGGGATAATGAAAGTTTGTGACGTTGACGCCGATGATCTGGTGCAAATGATCGCGGAAATTCGAGAATTGAACCCGAGGCCAGGATCCATTTTCGATAACGAGGTCACGCAGGCGGTGACCCCTGATATCTTGATGCGCCCCGGCCCCAGCAACGACTGGATATTGGAGCTTAACGCGGAAACCTTGCCGCGGGTCCTCGTCAATAATGTCTATCATGCGCGCGTCAGCGCCCAGGTTCGGTCAAAGGACGAAAAGGAATACGTCGCCGATAAATTCCAAACGGCCAGTTGGCTCGTGAAGTCCCTGGACCAACGCGCCAACACGATATTGAAGGTCGCGAGCGAAATCGTGCGCCAACAGGATGCGTTCTTCCGGCGCGGCGTCGAATTTCTCCGCCCGCTGGTCCTGCGGGATATCGCCGAGGCGATCGAGATGCATGAAAGCACCGTCAGCCGCGTGACGACGAATAAGTACATGATGACGCCGCGCGGGATATTCGTGTTGAAATATTTTTTCACCTCGTCGATCACCAATGTCGATGGTGGCGAAGCGCATTCCGCGGAGACGGTGCGATTCAAGATCAAGGTGCTTATCGATGGGGAAACGCCCGATAACATCTTCTCTGATGACCGCATCGTCGAAATCCTGCGCGAGGACGGAATTGAGATCGCACGCCGCACGGTCGCGAAATATCGCGACGCCTTGAAAATCCCGTCATCCGTCATGCGGCGGCGGCAAAAAGCGGCGGCCCTGTGAAAAATATCTTAATTATTTCATCATTGTTACAATGAGTTATATGGATATAGCCGGATATTTTTCGTCGGTTGAATGCAAGCGATGGCGGCCTCGGGTCGGGGTGTATTGACTCCTCTTTGGCGCATCACTATGGTGCCGCCTCTTGCTGACAGGGTCCTAAATCAGAGGCCGTTCGCAATGTATGAATTAACTCGGAATTGGTCATAAATGCAGCTATCCGTAAAGGGTAAGCAGCTTGACGTTGGCGCGGCCCTTCGAGGCCATGTCGAGGATATGCTGCCGCCCGCCATTGAAAAATATTTCGAAAACCCCACCGACGCCCACGTCACCTTGGCGAAGGAAGGGAAAACGTTTCGAGCCGACATCGTGGTGCACGTTGGTAAGGGCATTACCGTGCAGGGACACGCGTCCGCCGAAGACGCCTACGCCGCGATTGATGTCGCGACGGTGCATGTGTCGAAGCGTTTGCGTCGGTATAAACGGCGTCTTCGCGACCATCACCGCGGCAAGGACGTGAAGGCCATCCACATGCCGGCGCTGCAATACGTGATCGAGCCGGGCTTCGATGTTTCGGAAGAAGCGCCGGAAAACGATCAGCCGGTGATCGTTGCGGAAATGGAAACGTCCATCGAAACATTGTCGGTAAGCGAAGCGGTCATGCGCATGGATCTGTCCAACGAGCACGCCCTGTTGTTTCGAAACAGTAAAACCGACGGCATCAATATGGTTTATGTGCGCAGTGACGGAAACGTCGGGTGGATTGACCCCAGCGCAAACGAAGGAGGCTCCGCCTCCTAGCCGGGGTGGAGATAGCGATGGAAATCGCCGATATATTGACGCCTCAGTGCATCGTTCCAAAACTGTCCGCGACGTCTAAAAAACAGGCGTTGCAGGAATTGGCGAAACGCGCCGCCCCCGTCACGGGACTCAAGGACCGGTTTATCTTCGACGCATTGCTGCAACGCGAGCGCTTGGGAACGACCGGCGTTGGATACGGAATCGCCATTCCGCACGGGAAAATTCAAGGCATCGATAGATTGTTTGGCTTGTTCGCGCGTTTGGAAAAGCCCGTGGATTTCGACGCCATTGACGAACAGCCCGTCGACCTTCTGTTTTTACTCTTGGCGCCCGAAACGGCTGGCGCTGATCATTTAAAGGCGCTGGCGCGCGTGTCCCGCCTGCTGCGCAACCGGGCGATTTGCGACAAATTGCGCGGCTCGAGCGACGCCGACGCGCTTTACGCCCTGATTACGGAAAGTAACGCCAGCTTCGCCGCTTAAACCGACATTCCCCAAGTAGAATGCCCTTTCTTGCATGTTGTCGATGTTTTGTGCCCCGAGCAAGCCGCCTGTACGACTTTCGCTGTTGTTTGGG